>JAHIZN010000021.1 GCA_018814245.1 bacterium | reverse complement strand
TCTTCCTCTGTATTTGCGTGCTATTGTTATGCTTCTGTGGCTTAATGCAACAACCGCACAGGTCGTAACAATTTGCAGGGACATCCCTGTCAGAGAGGCTCTCCTCTTGTGGTCGCTTATTATCGGCGGCAGAGACAGGGGAGTCAGCACCTCTGTCACCCACTGCATTCGCAGGGGCAGGCTCTGTCCATACATAATTAACTATGCGACAATTAACAGTTGACACGAGTGTAACATTTAATCGTGACGCAGCAGTAGTATAGATTTGAGTACAATATTTACACAGGCGTATCCTTACTCATAAAAAGCCTGCCTTGATATGTGGAGGTTCTCATGTCAAATTCTCAATATATTCATACATTTACATCACCGGATACGCAGGATGTAGCTTTATATCATAGCCTGAGCATGGATATTGTCTACTACAATCCAGTGCTTGTCCATTATACCTTGCCAATGGGTAACTTACCAGATAACAATAGCCCCATCATTCAGCCTGACATCCAACCCGAAATATCAGTTATGTACCTATTATTGACAGATAATTGCAATCTGAGATGCAAATATTGTACGGTACAATATAATCTTGGAGATACTGACATCAAGGCAGCACCTCTGGCAAAGATTATGAATACAGCTACTATCAAGAAAAGCATTCAACTTTTTCGGAAATTAGTTCCATCCGGTAAAAAGGCAAGTATTACCTTTTTTGGCGGGGAACCGACCCTTAATCCAGATGGGCTTCAAACTGCACTTACAGAAATATCTCAGGTCTTTGCTCAAGATGAGATTCAGGTTTTTATGGTCTCCAACGGCACGGCAATTACAGGGAAAATAGCTGACATGCTTGTTCAATATCAGGTCTTTCCCATAATCTCCATTGATGGCTGGCAGGAAATACATGACCAGATGAGAATATATGGAAATAATACCGGCAGCTATCAGGATGCGATTGACGGTTACAATCGATTAAAGGATACGGGGCTTAGCGTAGGCATATCCACATTAGTTGGCAAGCACAACTGCGAGTATTTGCCTGAGATTGTTTCCTTTTTTACCAATGAGCTTGGAGCATTTAATCTGGGTATGAGCCTGCCGCATGTAAAACCAGAGGCAGCAGATATTCCCATAGAAATACTTACACCAAAACTAATAGCCTCATGGGAAACAGCCAGAGATAATAACCTTTATATCATGCAGATTGGCAAGCGGCTTAAGGCTCTTGCCGAACAAAAGCCAGTTTTAAGATCATGCCCAGGGTCAAGTGGCTGGTCAATGATTCGTATCCTGCCGGATGGGACAATAACACTTTGCGAAAATATGGGATTGAGGAATAAGGCTGTTCTGGGCAATATTAATAACCACCCTTCCCCTGAAGATATTATCAATCATTCGGAAACTATGGATTGGAATAATAGATACCCCTATAATATCAATGGCTGCCTTGCATGTTCGGCTATCAGCATCTGCGGCGGCGGCTGCCCTTATGATGCCTTTTTGAAAACAGGCAGCATTCATAATCCAGAGCAACGGTCGTGTTATCTAAGCAAGCATCTTCTCGAATGGGCAATATGGGATATCTATAAACGGGTAGATATGAGTCAGGTAACAGAGGGGCTTCCTCGTTTTGCTGTGCCCACCAGAGAGCAGAGAAGAGGAATTCTGCCAAGAGAGCTGCCGTATTTTGTTTCCGGAGGAATGAAGTGAAGGGACAGGCAGGAATCTCGAATCGCGAATCGCGAATTGCGAATCTGAAGAATGGGAATTCCCCTTATCGCAAATTCCCCTCATGGGAGGGGTTAGGGGTGGGTTCTTCTCTGTGTCTCTGTATCTTCATGTTTTTGTGCCTTTGTGCGTGCCTTTGCACCACTGCCTTTTCAGCCGTCACAGAGGATGCAGATATGAACATGGGGCTTGGCACGCATACTACAGCAACTACAATAATAGAGATTACCGGGCACATGCTTGGGGCAGACTCATTGCCAGAGGGATATATCTTAGCTACGGTATTTCATGATACAGACGGAAATGGCACCATTTCACAAGATGAAAAGGGCATGAAAGGAGTAGCCTTGCGTATTAAAAACAAGACAGCTACAACAACCACCACTGGGCAGGTAATATTTCAGGATTTTCTGCCAGCAGGTACCTATACCATATCACTGGACATTAATACAGTACCCATTGAGTATATATGCACTGTTCCCCTTGAGCAGTCTGTGGTTATCTCAAGTGATGGGACTGCCTCAGTCGAATTTCCATTACAATTGTCAAGTAAGATAGAGGGATTGGTATTTATTGATGAAAATAGAAATGGCTTGCCTGACCCTGGCGAACAAGGCGTAAGGGATGCCATCATCCATGCTAATGATTGTCTTACGGTTACCTCTTATGATGGCTGTTACAGATTCAGCGGTATGCTGTCTGGTAAATATACCCTTAAATTGGACATGGGATCAATTACTGATGCAGGTTATCAGGATTATGAACCTACAACCATAAATACCATGAATGTAGGGTTACAGCAAGGACAAAGACTAAGGCGTGTTAATTTTGGTATAGCTAAGAGGGAGAAAGAGATTGAGTTTGAGTGAGAGCGGGGAATAAGGAGATAAGGAGATAAGGAGATAAGGAGATAAGGAGATAAGGAGATAAGGAGAGATATGGAGATAAGAGAATATCAAGAAAACTCACTTACGGAGATAATAATTCACTGTATCATCAAGGTACACCAAACGATTGGTCCTGGCTTTCCGGAAAATATCTACCGAAAAGCAATGGTAATTGAACTTACAAAACAGGATTTAACGGTTGAAACAGAGAAAGAGGTAGTTGCCTATTATGAAGAAGAAGAGGTTGGAAAATACCGACTGGATATTCTTGTAGAAAGCAAGGTAATGGTAGAACTGAAAACGGTGGAGGAGTTAAGCAAAGCTCATTATGCTCAAGTCCGTTCATATCTAAAAGCTACAGGCATAAAGGTAGCTATTCTTGTAAACTTTGCCAAAGAAAAGGCAGATTTCAGGAGAGTAGAATTAGAATAAATATCGTAACTACTCAGGTAATAAAAAGGTGATAAGGAGATGAAGGAGATAGGGAGATAATAGATTATTGGTAAGTATTTGAGTATCAGGTTGTCCTCAGCTGACAGGGGTAGGGTGGTGAATATCTTATTAACATTACACAAACAAGGCAGAAACAGAAATGCTTTGATCTTACC
>JAHIZN010000149.1 GCA_018814245.1 bacterium | reverse complement strand
AGATTAAGATTTTTTCTCCAATTCTCCCTTTTCCCCATTTCCCCTTATCTTACACATTTGTATAGCTGAATAGTTACATTATTAGTAACTACTCAGGTATACAGAATTCAGGAGTCAGAATTCAGAATAGCTCCAGAGTAAGCCTATAAATCCCATTATCTCTCTCTCAATATCCCAATATCTCCTGCGAAAACTATCATAGCAGGTGTTCTCATTCTGACTCCTGACTCATGAATTCTGTATTCTTGCTGCCTGAGTAGCCACAAATGTGCTTAAAATAACAATAGCTGAGTAGTTACCATTATTATATCCTAACATTTAATCGTGACGCAGAACTACTAAACTATCATGGAAGCCCTTCCACTGCAATCATAATCTTTTCCGCCTACCTTCCCAGCCAATCCCTGTGTTCATACTGATTAAAGACAGAATTATACCAAAGCATCCCGCGATAAAATCCTGAATATTCCCCATCCCCTTCGCCAAGCCTTGAGCTTGAGGTATACAAGGACTTATTTTCAGTCTTGATATATCTGTCAGCATAGGATGGGCTGCTCGAGACAGATGAATAATATTTGGTTGGGATTAATCTATTGGCAGGCATCATTGTATTTATATCTGTCATGAGAGTTGATTTTTGCTTAAAAATAATAAAGGTATTTGAGTGTTGTCTTTGTGCCCGTGGCTCATGGCTGCCTGCCAGACAGACTACAAACAGCATCATTAGCATCCAGACAAATGCTGCTCCTCCAAGGATAATATACTTTTGATTTTCGTTCATTACCCTATTTTCCCCATTTTTCAGCTGATCTCTTGTAGAGTTTTCTATCGATCGCTCGCAGGGCAGCCAAACAAGCAATCTGAACATCCTCCACCGGGTCATCAAGCCCATGAATGAGGTGTTCTATAGCATTTGGGTCACCAAGACTTCCAAGGGCACAAACCGCACTTGCCCGTACAGTTGAATCAGAATCTGAAAGTTTAGTAAACAATGTGTCCACTGCCTTGAAGTTACCAAGTTTGCCAAGGGCATCAATTGAGGCTTTTCGTACACGCCAGTCCAGATCATTCAGCCCTTGCAGAAGGGCATCAAAGGCATTCTGTCCGCCCATATTCCCCAGGGCATTAGCCGCAGCCTCTCTTACCCGCCAATCAGGATCATTTAATCCGGCTAAGAGCGGGGCTAATGTCCGCGGATCACCAAACCCGCTCAAGGCATTAGCTGCTGCCTCTCTTACCCACCAATCAGAGTCATTGAGCTTATCAAGCAGCGGTTCAATGGCTTTCTTAATCCCAAGCATACCCAATGCCTTAGCCACTGCCTTTCTCACATCAGAATCAGCATCAGAAAGCATTTCAAAAAGCGGATCAAGGGATCTTGCCCCCCCAACCTTGCTTAAGGCAATAGCCACAGCCTCTCTTACCCGCCAATCAGGATCACCCAATTTTGATACGATAGAATCAAATGACTCTACATTCCCAAGATTTCCAAGGGCAATAACAGCTGCCTCCCTGACATCAGAATCAGAATCATTCAATCGCCGCTGAAGGGGCTTAAATGCCCTTGAATCACCCAGATCGCCAAGGGCAATGGCTACTGTCCTGCGAACCTCATTATCAGGATCATTGAGTCTGGCAAGCAATGGCTCTACAGCTTCAGGATCCTTTAACATTCCTAATGCTGATGCAGCTGCCTTTCTTATCCGCCAATCAGGATCATCAATCCTGATTAAAAAAGCCTTAAATGCCCTTTGATCACCAATCTTACCCAAAGCAATCCCTATTGCCTTAGCAACACGCCAATCAGGGTCATTCAGGTGTGGCAACAAGGCATCTGTTGCCTTTGTATCCTTTATTTTACCCAAAAGCTCAGCTGACTTTTCCCGAATAAGAGGGTTTGAATCCTCAAGCCGATACATAAGCTGTCCAATAATTCGGCTGTTGTCTTTATCCATTATCTCTACAACGGTTTGCAATCCTTCAGCATCAACCTGCTGAATAATCTCCATCATAATAGATACAACCTTTTCCCTTGAGATATTTATTGCCCAATACCATGCAGGGAAAGAAAATTTCAGGGAGCTTTTTAGAAGCAGCTCAAATGCCTCCTGCTCAATAGTAATATCTTCCCGATAAAGATAAATTTTACCAAATCTGGGAATATTCATCAGCCAACGGTGTTGCTTCCAATCCTCAAGTGCAACATGGATATTTTCTATGGCTGTTTTTACCTCTACATCCTTATCGGTCAGCCAGTTATCTGTAATGCTCTTGGCTAAGTAATCTGATGTTAATTCATATGATTTTCCGCGGATACATCGCAACAGCCTGTGTTCAACCAAAGAAGATAATACTTCCATTAGAATGACAGGATCAATCTTCAGGGTGAGGAGAATATCCTCAGATGTGATCAATGTTTTAACCTCATAGGATGTTGTCATCATCTTTAAGATGTCTCTGGCATATTCTTTTTTGCCGGTAAGGAATTCGTCCAGGGATATATCTAAGTAGTCAGAGATTATCCCTTGAGCACCACCAAGATCTTTATAAACCTGATAAGAAATTCTTTGGGGCAATCTATCCTTTAATGCTGACTTATCAAGGGTTTCCATTAAACGATTGCATAAAATTTGAATATGAATGGGATTGATGAGATTGCTTTCTTCGGTGATGTCCTTAACCAATTCATCCAATAACTCTGGGTCATAGTCAATATTAAATAATTTAGCCGGATCGATTATCGAATGTCTTGCCTCAACCTCTGTCAATTTTAACAGCTCCCATGCAGAGCTGAGTAACTCCGGAAGCTCCTCTCGATAGCTGCCCATCTCAACAAAGAAATCCCGCCTGATGCTTATGACAAACCTTGAGTCTACTGCAGAAGAATAGACACACTCCATCAATTCATTGATAAATTGATCCCTTGCCTTCCGTTCGGCTCTTTTGAAAAATTCTTCAAATTGGTCTATAAACAACATACATTTCTTAGTTTCAATATGCTTAAATATATCCAGCAGCGTAGCCTCTGGCTTATCCAAAGAGATCTTACACTGGTCCATGACTGCATTCTTGACTGCTATACACGGATTATCATCACATCTGACATAGATAGGAATAACTCTGGGATCTACCCTTGGGATTAGACCTGCCTTAATCAGGGATGTTTTTCCTACCCCGGAATCTCCATAGATTACCAGAAATTTATTGCTTGAAATATGTCCCAAAAAACGAGAGACATCTTTTTTCCGACCAAAATAAATATCTGTGTCATTGATATCATAATAATCAAGAAATTTATAAGGAGTAGAGGGCAGAACAAAATTTGTTTCTTTTTGTATTTTTTTTATTCCAGGTATGATAAGGGGGCGTTTCAGCTTGTCTGCAACCTTCATCTCTACAGTTATCTCCTGATAACCAAGATAATAAGCCTTAAAGGTATCCTTAACCAGATCAAACTCTTTGGTTATCCTTGCCATTATCTTTTCGTATATTTTTTCAGCCAATACCGTACCAAGCAGCTCAGGATTAGGGGTAAGTCCAACATCTATGATCCAATAAACAGAATCAACCGTTATCTCATAGGTAAACTTATCTCTTAGAAGTGTTGCCGCAACATCCTCCTCTGTTGTTTTCCACGGGGCAATCATTTCATGAGGTATACCCCAATATCCCAGATCAAGCCAATCTGAGAGCCTCAAGAGACAGGCAAGGAACCTTAGTCTCACAGTTTCCTCACCGATTTTGTATTCATCCTCTATCTTTGGAAAATCAGCAATTGTTCCACAGCATACCTGTTTTATTGCATAAGCAAACGGCTCATCCAATGACCAATCCTCATAAGACTTATAAAGATATTCATAATGGTGATCCTTGGGGTGTGATTTTTTCTTAAAGATAGAGGAAATATCATGAAACCAGACTGCAGATAAGAGACAAAAGCATTCTGCAGCAGACATGCCTCTCTTTGTAATATTTGGGATTAAACGATTGAGGGTATTTTCTACCAATTCACAGTGTTTTGAGCCTCGATAACATTGATAAATAACATCATCATGGGAAATTTTTTCATATTCTACCAACAAAGAGAAGAAACGAAGGTACAACTTTTCTGATTTATACCTCAATGCCCATCGCAATGTATTTTTGGAATCAAGTTCAAGTTGCATTTGTCACCTCTCAATAGTAAGCGTTCAAGCAACAGATAGCAGACTACAACATGTAACTATTCAGGTAGCAAGAATACAGAATTCAGGAGTCAGAAGTCAGAATGAAAGAACCTGTGTGATTTATGCGATTATTTTTGTTTGGATTCACGGATTACGAACAGTTGCGTCGCCTGATTTAATTCTGTATTCTGAATTCTGACTCCTGAATTCT
>JAHIZN010000020.1 GCA_018814245.1 bacterium | reverse complement strand
GACCCTTGTGGTCGCTTCTTGCTTAAGGCAGGGGCAAGCCCTGCAGCTACAATTGCAGGGACATTCCTGCCAAAGTGGTCACTTATTGCGTATTGGATTTTGTAGCTGCGACCCTTGTGGTCGCTTTTCGCTTAAGGCAGGGGCAAGCCCTGCAGCTACAATTGCAGGGGCAAGCCCTGCAGCTACAATTGCAGGGACATCCCTGCCAAAGGGGGCAGCATCACTGGCAGTTGCGACTACCAATTCCCACCGATAATTGACCCATTACTGCAACACAATCTTTCCCTTGACAAATGGATTTTTATATGTTATATTATCTTTACGCAAGCTAAGGATTATCAGACGGAAGGAAAAGAAATGAAGCCAATTAAGGTTGGGGTTGTTGGGATTGGACATATGGGTAAATATCATGTAAAGTGCTATCATGATATCCCTGGTGTAAGTTTAACCGCAATTGCAGATGTTAATGAAAGTAACCTTTCTGAGATGGCAAAAGAATATGGTGCTACCCCATATTTGGATTATTCGCAAGTTTATGATAATGTTGAGGCTGTAAGCATTGCTGTTCCTACCAGACTTCACTATCCAATAGCCAAAGATTTTTTGAATGCAGGGATTCATGTTCTTCTGGAAAAACCGATAACTCAGGATATAAAAGAGGCTGAGGAGTTGATGTCCATAGCCCAAAAGAAGAATCTTGTCTTGCAGGTGGGACATGTGGAACGATTTAATGCGGCTATTTGGGAGTTAAAAAAAGTTCTTAACAACCCCTTGTTTGTTGAATGCCGACGGCTGGGACCGTTTAATACCAGAATAGACGATGCTGGTGTTGTCATGGACCTGCTTATTCATGATATTGATATTGTTCTCAATCTTATTGATTCTGCTGTTGTTGAGCTTCATGCTGTTGGAACACGGGTTTATTCATCGTATGAGGATATTGCTAATGTTCAGATTATTTTTGCCAATGGGTGCATAGCCAATCTCACGGCATCAAGGGCAACAGAAAATAAGATACGAACATTAGCCATTACCCAGCCAGATGCCTATATCTTTCTTGATTATGCTGAACAGGATATTCATATCCACCGTCAAACAACCGGTAATTATATCCTGACCCATGATACTGTTGGGTATCAGCAACGGTCAGTCATTGAAAGGGTATTTGTCCATAAAGACAACCCATTAAAATTAGAGTTATCCCATTTCCTGAGCTGTATTGCCAATGAAACCAAGCCCTTAACTACACCAGAGGATGATTTGACGGCATTAAGAATAACCTTGAGTGTTTTAGAGCAGATAAAGGCGAGGACTCAGGCAGACTCATCTGCCAAAACAGATTCAGAGACATCCTTGATACCTCTTCCTTCTAAAGAGGGGACAGGGGTGGTTTTTTCATGACTGCCATATCCCGATTGCTAAGATATGTTCTTGGCTACAAACTGCTTTTATTCGTAGCTCTTTGCTGCATCTTGATTGTTTCAGGGTGTGCCCTGACATTTCCTTGGCTGATCAAGGGATTGATAGAGGATGCCTTAAACAAAAAAGAGCTTTTTCGATTAAATATTATCCTGAGTGTAGCCCTTGCGGTTGCCATTATTCAGGCTGTGTCTCAATATGCCCACAGCTTTATCATGAATTATATCGGGCAAAGCATACTTTTTGTTATTCGAAATCAGATATTTGCTCGCCTTACCCATCTTTCCATGAAATTTCATAAGGATAGCAGGTGCGGTGAACTGATCTCAAGAACAATAAATGATGTTAATATCTTGCAAAACCTTATTGTCTCCGGGGCAGCGGTTTTAATTAAATCTCCATTTATCTTAATAGGCGGGATATGCATTATCTTTTACATCCACTGGAAGCTTGCCCTGTTAACAATAATTGCTGCTCCGTTTATTGCCGTGACCATTGTTCAAATAGGAAAAAGGATGCGGCAGATAACCCATCAAATTCAGGAAAAGATGGCAGATGTTACCAATATTTTACAGGAAACCATCTCTGGCATATCCATAGTTAAGCTCTTTTGTGCTGAAGAGATAGAGTTAAAACGGTTTTCTGGTGAGAATGAGAAATATTTTCACCTGTATCTTAAGGGAATAAAGCTGATGGTGCTGTCCGGACCACTTGTCTGGCTTATTGGGATAGCAGGTATGCTCATGGTTGTCTGGTATGGTGGGTATGAGGTTGTTCACGGACGATTAACTCCTGGGGCATTGATGTCTTTTGTAGCATACTTACTGACCGTATCAAGACCAATTCAGGATTTTTCTCAGGCAAATATCCTTGTTCAACAGGCAGCGGCAGCAAGTCAGCGAATATTTGAGCTTCTTGATACCAAGCTTACGGTTGAAGAGTTGCCGGATGCCTTTGAGATGCGGGATATTTTTGAGGGCACACAGGAGGCAAACAGCAGGAGGCAGGAGGCAGAATTCAGAATTCAGAATACAGAGAAAACGGAAGACAGGAGACAGGTAGGGGAAGACCTATGTGTCTGTCCTGATAAGCAGGAGGCAGAAGACAGAGTTCTGAACCCCGAACCCAGAACCCTCAGGGGAAAGGTAGGGGCAGACCTATGTGTCTGCCCTGATAAGCAGGAGGCAGAAGACAGAGTTCCTAACCCCGAAACCAGAAACCTCAGGGGAAAGATAGAGTTTATGGATGTATCATTTATATACGAGGATACGCCGGTGCTTCGTGGGATAAACCTGCAAATTGACCCTGGTGAGGTTTTGGCTCTTGTTGGCCCATCTGGTGGTGGAAAAACTACGCTGGTCAGCCTTATTCCACGGCTTTATGACCCTGCATCAGGTGTAATCAGGATAGATGGGGTGGATATTCGGGATGTAACCCTGAAAAGTCTGCGAAAACAAATAGGCATAGTTCCCCAGCATACATTTCTCTTTTCCGGCAATATTGCTGAAAATATTGCCTATGGCAAGCCAGATTCAAGCATAGAAGAGATAATTGAGTCAGCCATAGCTGCCAATGCTCATAATTTTATTATTGCTCTTCCCTCAGGGTATGACACCCCTATCGGTGAACATGGGGTCAGGCTTTCAGGCGGGGAACGGCAAAGGATAGCCATTGCCAGGGCATTACTCAAAAAACCCGGGATATTAATATTGGATGAGGCAACGGCATCCCTTGACACAGAATCAGAAAACCTTATTCAGTCTGCTCTTTTCAGGATTATGCGTCAGCAGACAACTATTATTATTGCTCACAGGCTTTCGACCATTGTTCATGCAGACAGGATCATTACCATCAGTGGAGGGAGTATTGCAGAAATAGGGACGCATGATGAACTGCTGTCATCTGATGGGTTGTATAAGAGGCTTTATGAGATACAGTTTGAGTCATTAGGTTAGTAAACGGTCAGATGCGGAAATCGCGAATCTCGAATTGCGAATCTGTTCAATTTCTGCGATTCGCGATTCGCGATTCGCAATCCGCGATTCGAGATTCATCTCCGTTCCATTTCTGCAGATCCGCGATTCGCAATCCGCGATTCACGATTCAGCAATTTGGCTGAACGCTTACTTGGGTTGAGGCAATGATCAAGCAGATTAAAGAAAAAATATTGTATATAATTTTACCTCTGCTGGCTGGAATCCTTATCCGTCTCTTATTTCGTACCATCAGGCTAAGGGTGGTTGGAGAGGAGATGGTGAAAGGGATATGCAGAATGCAGAATGTCGAATTGCGAATTGCGAATTGCGAATGTCAAACTCGAGGCTCGAAGATTCAGGTTATTTACGCCTTCTGGCATGGACAGCAATTCCTGCTTGTACCATACATGAGACAGAGGGATATTTTATTGATGAGCAGCCTGAGCAAGGATGGGGAGTATCAGGCAAGGATCTTGCAGGGGTTTGGGTATAGAATCGTAAGAGGTTCTTCGGCTAAGGGCGGTATCCGCGGGCTGGTAGGGATGATCAGGGGAATGAAGGATGGACATGATTGCGGACTGGCGGTTGATGGTCCAATAGGTCCTATCCATGAGCCCAAGGAAGGAATAATATTCTTAGCAAGAAAAACAGGGGCATACATTGTTCCATTGGTTTCAACAGCCGGCAGTAAATGGATATTTGAGGCAGCATGGGATAAATATATATTACCAAAACCCTTTAGCAGGGGATTGATTGTCTTTGGTCAGCCGTATAAACCAGAAAATGATACATCCGTACAGCAAGAGTGTGATATATTAAGGCAGCGGTTGAATGCCTTGAGCAGAGAGGCAGAAGAGATGCAGGGAGAAAAGGCATAGCGTCTTTGCGCATCTCCATTTAACGACAATATGCGAGGAGGTATTACCATGATTGATGTAAAAGAAGCCGCTCAAAGGGCAAGTCAATATCTACAATGCTTGATCTCCAGTGCCAAGGATATTACACTTGAGGAGGTAGAATTAACAGATGATGAGAAATTCTGGTTCATCACATTAAGTTGCTATAATATAGCCTCAGATGTACAAAGTCTATTTGGAAATACTATCAAGGTATTCAAGGTATTCAAGGTTAAAAGAGATAATGGGGAAGTGATATCGATGAAGATAAGGACTGTCTGATGAATAATAGTTACCTTGAGTCATTACTTCAGAAACATAAGAATCGTGGAATTGTAGTTGATGCCAATCTATTGCTTGTATATTTTTTAGGTTCCTTTAATCCGCAGCTTATTTTACAATATAAGAGAACAAAGATCTACACACTCGAGGATTTTTATGTTTTGTGCCAATTTATTAAATATTTTGATCGGCTGATAACAACACCCAATATCCTTACTGAGGTTAGCAATCTATCTACAGCGTTAATCGGACAAACAAGGGAAGAATATTTTAAGAAATTTAAGCATATGGTTACAATGTTAGATGAAAAAGTTGTTATAAGCAAAAAGGCAGCAGAAAATAAGCATTTTGAGAAATATGGTTTAACAGATACGGTGATAGTAGAATTATGCCAAGAAAAGTATATGGTGATAACAGATGATTTTAAGTTGTCTGGTTTACTATCTTCCTTAAATATTGATGTAATAAATTTTAATCATATCCGAGGCTACATTTGGTCAATAGGCTAAAGTTAGGAGATTTCACGCAAAGCACGCAAAGGCATGCAAAGAAGAAATAATCTTTGCGACCTTTGCGAGACCTTTGCGTCTTTGCGAGAAATAGCATTTTCACAAGGAGGCTGAATTGGATTTCAGGTCATATCTAAATAATTTATTATCTGATAGCGAAATAGGCAAATGGAGTGCTCTTTATGTGCCTCTTCATATCACGGAAAGTGCTGAAGATTTGCCTGTTATTCCCTGTCTGCGGCAGATGATATTAGAAGAGACAAAGGGACTGATTGAAGATGGTACTTTTTTGCCTGAAGGGCTTGCATGGACAAAGAAGAGGCAGACCATACAGGAATTGATAGAAGGGTTACAAGAAGAACCTAATCTATCGTCCCTCTCCTCAGGGATAAAGGATCCACTTATTTTAATAGGTGAATCCGGCTCAGGCAAAACCACATCCTTAAGATACTTAACAGGTTCGTATGCCGCAAAATGTCTCGAGGACATTGCAAAAAGCGGACAGGATGTCTTTCCTACGCCCATAGGGGCAGATGCAATACCTGTTCCTACGACATCAATCCCTGTTTTTTTGGATATGGGCGGCTTTCGCTGCGGAAATTTTTCAGACTACATCCTTGATGAATTAAATAATAGAAAACTTCCCATTACCCACGACCAATTATTAGCATTGTTTGAACAAAACTTGTTTTTAGTCCTGATTGATGGGCTTGATCTTCTCTGCCCTTATGAGGGGTTTAACCCTGTAGAATCCATCCAGAAATTTATTAGTCAATTTCCCAAAAATCATTATATCCTGAGCTGCCGTAAAGGGGTTTGCTATACCAGTTTTCCGGCAAATTATAAGGTTATAGAATTATTAGAATTAACAGAGGATGATATAAGAGAATATCTTGGTCATTATATCAAGGATACAGAAAAAAGGGATGTGGTCTTCAATGCTATCATGGAAGATCCAAGCCTGAAAGACATTGCTGAAAGCCCTCTCCTTCTGCTGTTAATGATGGCCACCTTTATTCGTTATAAAAAAATACCCAAAAACAAGACAGATGTTTATTCTGCATATATTAAATGCCTTTATGACCTTTTTGAAAAAATGGGAAAACTCGTTGAAGCAGATAAAGAGATAATTGCACAAGGCTTGTCCATGATAGGTTTTACACTTCAAATGTATAATGCTACTGTTTTAGACAAGCAAGAGGTTATTACCCTGTTTAAGAATATTGCCAATCGCAGTGGATATAAGGGCAATCCACCGGAAGAAATGCTTCATCTTTGTACCCAACTTGGTATTGTCAGGATTCAAAAGAATGAGGTAAAATTCTTCTACCAGTCATTCAGGGAGTATTTTGCTGCAGAGATGCTAAAGCAACTATTTCTGCAAGGTATTGATTTGTCTATTATTTACAACCATCCCCGATGGGAAGATGTGCTTGTGTATCTGTCAGGATTGATGGATATGGCAAATACCTCTAATTTAGTCAAAACAATACTGAATATGCCGTATAAGTATCGTGACCCAATATTCTTAGCTGCTGAATGTGTGGCAAGCGGGGATGTGGATGAGGCAATTGAAGATAATGTGGTAGGATTATTAAGGGAAAGATTAAACGACCGATATTGGCATAATCAACGGGAGGCACTTTATGGGCTTGCCAGAATAGCCGGGCGTGCGGTTCGTAAGCAGGCATCTTTGTCAGATAAGATGGCAAAGGATTATCTGGACGAGGCAGGCAAGGATAAAGCTGTTGATATATTCATCCAAAGGCTTAGGGATGAGGATTGGATACGCCGGGAAAAATCTGCCAGGGCATTGGGTAAGATATGCGATCGTGAGGTTATTCCGTATCTTGAGAGATTGCTTGCAGATGAGTCTCCATCTGTATACAATGCTGCCTTTGAAGCTATTATTGAAATAGAACGAAGAGAAAGAGAAAATGTTATAATTTCCTTTCCTCAGGTACAAGAAGATATTCTTCCAAGGGTCATACCGATAAAAAAGAAAGAGATTGAAATTGTGCCAAAATCTGAGATCCATGATTTGAAACCTAAGCCACCTCTGCCAGAGGGGCTTTCTCCCCAGGAGATTATGCCTGCACCGCTTCCTGTAGGCAAGACAACGATAGTCTTTATGAGTCTGCTAAGATCCATGGAATTAATCAGACAGATTGGTGAAACAAGGGGATTAACCGGGTTACAGGTTTATAATAATATTGTAAAGATCGCGGTAAACGATTGTCAGGGAAAGGTACTTAAGTTTACCGGCGGAACATATGTTTCACTATTTGAAGAGCCTGAGAGTGCGATTAATGCATCAGTCAAGGTGCAGGAAGCCATAGATGAGTATAATCTCAGGCAACCAAGCCGAAAGCTTTATATGCGGATTGGAATGGCTTCAGGCAATCCTCAACCTCAGGTATCACTTACAAGCATTGAGGTAAATCTGGCTGTCAGGATTGGACGAATAGCTATTGCCGGACAAATCCTTGCCGGAGAAAATACTCATAAAATAATAAAAAGCAGCCAGACAACTATTAAGTTTCGTTATTTTGGGTCAAAAAGGTTGTTAATAGATGAGACAAAGGTTGGAATCTATGAGCTTTTATGGCGTGGTGAGAGCTATGCCTCAATGATCAAGGAATCGGTAATGGCTGTAGAATATCTGGAGATAGCTGTGGGACATAATGTAACTAAGAATATTCAGATATCTGCCAGGATAAAAATTGCCCGCAGTTTCTTAAAGAGGGCAAAAGGGCTGATGTTTGAAAAATCACCTGATCCTCTTCTGATGGAATATCCACATCCAACAGGGACAAGGGTCTCGGTTCATATGCTTTTTGTTTCAACACCACTTGATATAATCTGGCTTGATTCGAGCTTTAAGGTTGTAGATATTGCTGAAAATGTTGTCCCCTTTAGTCTGTCCAAACCTGCTACATGGAAGGCATATACCTCTCAACGATTAGCCAAATATGTGCTTGAACTACCTGCAGGCAGGGCACATACAGGCAAGGTAGAGGTAGGGGACTTGATATTGTTTAAGGAACAGAAGGGGGTGTGATGAGGATGTCAGACCAGTCAGACTAGTCGGACTAGTCAGACCAGAACAAAGGAGGATAACATGATTGCTGGGATACTTGAATTTTTGGCTGTTATTGTAAAGAATATCGTTGATGCAACAGGCTACTTAGGGGTAGGGATAGCTATGGCAATAGAAAGTGCCTGCATTCCCTTACCCTCTGAGATAATAATGCCCTTTGCAGGCAGTCTGATAACTGAGGGAAGATTTTCAATGTTCTGGGTAGTATTTGCCGGGACAATGGGTAATCTGGTTGGGTCAATAATTGCTTATTGGGTTGGTGCAATTGGCGGCAGGCCATTTATTGTAAAATATGGCAAGTATATCCTGATAACCCATCATGATGTAGATGTATCCGAAAAATGGTTTAATAAATATGGGGAATGGGCAATATTTATTACCAGAAATATGCCGGTTATCAGAACATTTATCTCTTTGCCGGCAGGCATAGCCAAAATGAACTTCTTTAAGTTTTGTTTCTATACGACCATTGGCTCTATTCCCTGGAATTTTGGACTCACCTATCTGGGGATGAAATTTGGCGAAAGCTACCATTCTACTATTTCGCCAATATTCCATAAGTTTGATGTGGCAATAGGAATTCTTATTCTTGCTGGACTGTATATCTTTATCAGAAAGCATCTCAAAAGGTAATTCCGCAGTTATCGGTGGGAATTGATAGTTGCAACTGACAGGGGTGCTGCCCCCTTTAGGTTATGTTATTTTACCTCGATGTTCAAGTTTTTTTAAGCATGCAGAAATCGGACACCCACAAGAGGAGAGTATTCGCCATGTAAGGAGTAAGTTACAGGGAAAGAGCCATGTAATGAGTGTGAATTCTCATCGATACAACCCTTGCCAGTCTCTTCCGCCAGAGGTGCTGCCTCTCATTTGTAATTACTCTTGTTTCATGCAATATTTCCCTAAAATATTTACACCCTTTGTGGCTCTTTCTCTTCTCGTTATTACTGTCATTTTGCACCCTAAGTTGTAGGTCAAACAGTTCAAGTATGTGGTGATTTTTAACTATTTTTGTCGTAACTCCATGTATTAATAGGCTTATAGCTCATGCAACGCTCACCTATTTATTGCGGTAGCTCTTATAAAATTTTATTTGTAAAATTTTACTTGACATTTTATATTTTTTTTGATATAATTTTTTATATGATGAATAATATGAGATTCAAAAAATGTTTTAACTTAAAAAAGGGAAGCATAATATTAATACTTGTTTTTATAATAGGTATTGCTAATAATAATTTAATCTTATGCTCTGATGGATGTAGCCATTTATCAATAGAATCAGTTTTTAGTAATTTCCATTATAATTTTGTTAACGATATAGCCAGTAAAAGTATAAAACAGAAAACCTGCGTAGATATACTGTTAATAACCGTATTCAATATCAGATCAAGCAACTCGGATAAAATTTTATTAAAAGAACGAATATTAAACAAATATTTTATTAATATTAATAATTCGGATACAATATCTAAAAGTAGCTCAATATTATCTTATTTGAAGATATTATGCCCCAATACGACCCTTAACCTGCTTAAGACAGTTATTCTGCTAATCTGATTTCTTTTCAGTTCACTTCTAATTTCGGTGGTGTCCCTAAATAGCTAACTTCCTCGACACTGGATACGCAAGCCATTCTTTTAAGCTCCAAATATGATTAGTGCTTTGTCACCCCTCAATTAATGGATGCTGTATGTGTAGGGACAGGGTTTATCCCTGTCCGAAGCGTGAAACGATGGATAACCACAAGGGTTGTTCCTACAAAATGGCTACTCTTTCAATTCACCTGTGACAGAGCATTAGTTAATTATATTAGCTATTGCAGGGGTCCGTGCCATCCAGCAATCATTATCGTCCTTTATTCGTAATGCCTTAACTGCCCGATAAAATACGATACATCCTGGACTTTAGCTATTTAAGGACACCACCTGCTAATTTCTCAATCAAACCTTATCTTTTTATATGAAAACTATGTCTGTATTTATTCACTATTGCTCTGTCACCCCTCAATTGATGGGTGCTGTATGTGTAGGGACAGGGTATCCCTGTCCGAAGCGTAATTGATTAGTCAAGCGATGGACAACCACAAGGGTTGTCCCTACTTTCAATTCACATGCGACAGATCACTATAACCATGCCAAGGAGGCGTAACAGTGTTCTATAATAAAATCTTATTATTTTTATTAATATTCATTTTCTTAATTCATGATGTAGATGCCAACGATGGAAAAATTGCAGAGACAATAACCCTTAAACAGGCTATTTCTTTAGCTGTTTCTAATAATCCGAAGTTAATTGCTTTGTCTTATGAACTGACTAAGGCAAAGGGAATAACCTTGCAGGCAGGGCTTTTGCCAAATCCGGAAATTTCATTTAAGATTGAAAATTTTAATGGGTACGGTGAATTTAAAAATTTTGAATCTGCTGAAAGGTCTTTACTATTGAGTCAGGAAATTCAGTTAGGGAATAAACGGGGCAAAAGAGAAAAAGTGGCAGTAATAGAAGAAGACCTTATTCTCTGGAATATTAAGTCGCTTAAGTTGGATATTATAAAAGATGCAACTCAATCTTTTTATGATACACTTGGGCTTAAAGAATTGTTGAACCTTAATATTGAACTTACAAAATTAGCTGAGAAAGTTTATCAGACAGTTAACGAAAGAGTATCCGCCGGAAAAGTTTCACCATTAGAAGAGATAAAAGCTAAGGCGAGTCTGGAGAATCAAAAAATAGAACTTAAAAATATTGAAAGGAAATTGAAATCGAAAGGAAAAGAACTTAATGCGATATTAGGGAACAGGGAGCAGTCTTTTGAAACTGTTGAAGGCAATTTAGAAATGCTTGAACCCCTAAAGAGTCTTAAAGAGCTAACAGAATTAATTTCAAAAAATCCTGATATTGCCCGGCTTAAAACCGAGGAAGATCATCGTCGGGCAGTCCTGAAACGGGAAGAATCTCAAATTTTTCCTGATATAACAATAGCAGGCGGTGTTAAAAATATTAACGGTAAAGAAACTATGGATGAGAAGACGAATAAGAAAAAAGATAATGCCTATGTCGTCGAATTTTCTATGCCATTAAAAGTTTTTGACAGGAACCAGGGAAACATCAGGGAAGCGAGTCAATGTCTGGAGCAAATTAATAAAGAACAATATGCCGCAGAAGTCTCTATTTATAAAGGATTAAACTCTTCTTATGAAGAAGCCGCTACTTTATTGAGCCAAATATCGTTTTTAAGGAATAATATGCTCCCGGCCATGGAAAAAGTTTTTAATTCTATTCAGGAAGGATACCGTTTTGGAAAATTCAGTTATCTTGAAGTATTGGATGCTCAACGGTCATTTTTTGAAAGTAAAAGTAAGTATCTGGAATCCTTATTTTCTTATCATAAGGTTTATGCAGAAATAGAACGGCTTGTTGGCGAAACGCAAAATAGTTTAGATGAAAAAGGAGTGATGGAAAATGATTAAATTTTCAAGGATTTTAGGGATAGGGTTTGTTATATCAGCATCTATATTGTTAATACTATTCTTTTCTGATTTTAAGATAATTAAATCTATATTCGATAAAGGTAAAGAAGCACAGGAACATGATCATGAAAGCCATAGTCTGTCGGAAGGAAAAGAAGAAGATTGTCATTCTGAAGAGAACAATAAATGTAAAGAAGCACAGGAATCTAATCATGAAACCCATAATCCGCCGGAAGGAAAAGAAGAAGATCATTGTTCTGAAGAAAACATTATTAGCCTGCAATCTGCTGGCATAGAAAAGATTGGCATTAAGACCGAACCAGCAGGTCCGGGTACTCTTAATCTCTTTGTTAATTTACCTGGTGAGATTACATTGAATAAAGATAAAAGTACACATATTTTACCAAAAGTTCCAGGCGTGGTCAAAGAAGTAAGAAAATCTATTGGTGATAAAGTAAAATCAGGGGATGTGATGGCTATATTAGAAAGTAAAGAATTGGCTGACTTAAAAGCAGCATATTTTTCGGCTCAGGAAATGCTGTATTTAACCGAAGCAAATTTTAAGCGTGAAGAAGAGCTATGGCAAAAAAAGATAACTGCTGAGCAGGAATATCTTGATGCCAAACAGCAGTTCCAAAAAGCTCGGATTGAATTACGGTCTGCCGAACAAAAATTACATTCTTTGGGTTTTTCAGAAGAAAATCTACCTAAATTATCTAATGGACATGATCTTTCATATACCCGTTATGAGGTCATAGCTCCGGTCAATGGCATAGTCATTGAAAAACATATTTCAGTAGGTGAAATGGCCAGAGAAGAGAGTAACCTGTATTTAATCGCTGACCTTAACACCGTGTGGATAGATTTTAAGGTTCATGAGAAGGATATCCTCCATATTAAAACCGGCATGAATGTTTTAATTTCTGTTAATAATAATATTTCTGACATTAAAGCACGAATATCATATTTTGCACCCATTGTTTCAGAAGAGACACGAACAGCTATTGCCAGAGCAGTTATAAATAATCCCAGAGGCATACTTCGTCCCGGATTATTTGTTACAGGAAAATTTGCGGTAAAAGAACAGGCTGTTCCCATTGCAGTTCCGTCAGAAGCCGTACAGAAAAAAGATGGAGAAATCATAGTTTTTATTCAAAAACAAGATAACGAGTTTATAGCTCGAAAAGTAGAGATTGGACTACAGAACAATGAATTGGTTGAAATAACATCCGGTATTCAAGAAGGTGAAAAGGTAGTAGTTAAGGGTAATTTTTTTCTGTTATCAGAACTGAAAAAAGAAGGGCTTGAAGATCCATGTCATTAATCAAAATTGAGGTGAAAAAATTATGTTAGAAAAAATAATTAAATTCTGTTTGAAACAGAGCGCTACCATTATGATCATATCATTAATTATCGCTGCTCTCGGAGTATACTCATGCCTGACCATACCCATTGATGCGTTCCCGGATGTGACTAACAAGCAGGTAGAAGTTGTAAGTTATGCTCAAGGACTCTCTGCCATGGAAATCGAAAGAACAATTACCCATCCAATTGAAATGGCAATGAGAGGATTGCCCAAAGTAGAACAGATGCGATCGGTAACAAAATATGGCATTTCAATAGTCACCATCATTTTCAAGGATAATGTTGATATTTATTTTGCCAGACAGTTGGTGTCTGAAAGGCTTGTTGAAGCAAAAGAATCTGTGCCAAAAGGGGTAGAGATAGCATTAGGCCCTTTGGCAACAGTAATGGGAGAAATTTATCAATATACTTTAGACTGTAAACTTCCTGAAGATGAAGCAGAAAAAGTTAAATTTCTAACAGAATTAAGAACATTGCAGGAATGGATTATTACCCCATTACTTAAAAATATTCCGGGTATAAGTGAAATAAACTCTTTTGGCGGATATTTTAGGGAATATCAGGTATTAGTAAATCCTGATAAATTATTAAAATATAATTTAAGCATTCAAGAAGTTTATAGTGCTGTAGAAAATAACAATCAGAATGTTGGCGGTAATATTTTAGAAAACAAATCAGAAAAATCCATAATAAGAGGCATAGGTCTTATCCAAAATACACAAGATATGGAAAATATTGTACTTAAGGCACTCGACGGGATACCGATATATATTAGAGATGTGGCCGAAGTAAAAATAGGTCAGGCAGTGCGGCAGGGTGCATCCATTATTGACGGGAAAGATGAATGTGTTGGCGGCATCACCATGATGCTGTACGGTGAAAATAGCCGGGAAGTTGTAAAACGGGTTAAAGAAAAAGTGGATGAAATTAATAAAAGTTCTCTGTTGCCAACTGGCATAAAAATAAAACCTTATTATGATAGAACGACTATAGTTGAAGCAAGTATCAGTACCGTAACCAAAGCACTTATCGAAGGTTCGATATTTGTGATTATCTTTTTATTTTTATTTTTACGAAGCTTTAGGGGGGTGCTTATCGTTCTATTATCATTGCCATTTTCAATACTCTTAACATTTATTGTCTTAAAAAATTTAGGTATAGATGCAAACCTAATGTCATTAGGTGGACTTGCTATTTCAATTGGAATGATTATAGATGCAACAATTATACAAGTAGAAAATGTGCAAAGACATTTAAGTGAGCAAGATAATACGCCAAAGATAAGTACGGTTATTAAAGCGGTGTTAGAAGTAAGAAAACCGAGTATTTTAGGTGAATTGATTATAGCCATTACTTTTTTACCCATACTCTCTTTGCAAGGCATAGAAGGTAAAATGTTCACCCCGCTTGCCCTTACTGTATCAATAGCATTATTTGCATCGCTTTTATTGTCAATATTTGTTATTCCGGTATTATGTTTTAAGATACTTAAGCCTGAGCCGGAAAAAGAAAGTATAATTATAAAAATGATTAAAAAATTGTATCTGCCGTTATTAAACAGGGCAATGAAATTAAGAGTATTTTTAATTGGTATTCCATTAATATTATCAATATGCGCGCTATTGGTAATTCCACATTTGGGCACAGAATTTGTACCGATTATGGATGAGGGTGCATTTGATATGGATATTCAGTTACTGTCAACGGTATCATTAGAAAAAGCTAAAGAGATAAATCTACTTGCCGCCCGGGAACTGAATAAGTTTCAAGAGTTGGGAACAGTTGTTGGCAGAATTGGTCAGACGGGTCTTGCCTTAGATGTAAGGGGGGTAGATAGAACAGGATATGTAGGCATAATAAAACCAAAATCAGAATGGCCTGATAAGAAAATCAGCCGTGAAGAATTGACAGAAAAAATGAGGCAGGCATTAGAAAAGATACCGGGTATTTTATTCGGGTTTAGTCAGCCTATCCAATGCAGAATAGATGAAACAGTAGCAGGAACCAAAGCACAGCTCATTATAAAATTATTTGGTGATAATACAGAGGTGTTAAAAGAAAAAGGGGATGAAATATCTGAAGTGGTATCAAAAATTGATGGTGTTAAAGATTTAATGACCGAAAAAGTTGCAGGACAATCATATATCAATATTGATATTAACAGAGAAAAAATTGCCCGTTATGGTATTAATATAAGCGATGTGCAAAATGTCATTGAAATTGCCATAGGCGGTAAATCTGCCACGCAAATTTATGAAGAAAACAAGAGTTTTGATATAAAGATAAGGTTTTGTGAGGAAAAACGCAATAGCATAGAGGCTATGGGGAATATTCTTGTTACTGCCCCGGCAGGCTATAATGTCCCTTTAAGTCAGATTGCAAATATTGAGGAGATAGAAGGACCACTTCAGATAAGCCGGGAGAATGGGCAGCGAAGAATAGGAATAGAAATGAATATCCATGGAAGAGACATGGGGAGTTTTGTTAAGGAAGCAAAAGAAAAAATAGAAAATAATATTAAACTCCCTGTAGGCTATTATCTGGAATGGGGTGGACAATTTGAAAATCAAGAGAGAGCCATGAAAACCCTTATGATTATAATTCCCTTATGTATAGGATTAATTATGTTTCTGCTTTATTTAACTTTTGGTTCATTAAAGCAGACATTTTTAATATTGCTCACTTTACCTTTTGCTCTGGTCGGCGGGGTCTTTGCTCTTTATATTTCCGGATTGTATTTATCAGTCCCAGCATCAATTGGATTTATAGCCTTGTTTGGGATAGCTGTTTTGAACGGTATTGTGCTGGTTTCCTACATATCGCAACTAAGAGAGAAAGGGATGGGTCTCGAAGAGTCAATTGTAAAAGGATGTGAAAACAGACTTCGACCTGTTTTGATGACAGCGATGATTACGATTTTTAGTTTATTGCCCATGTTATTTGCAACCGGCACAGGTTCAGAGATACAAAAGCCGCTTGCTGCGGTAGTTATCGGCGGATTAATTACCTCTACCTTATTGACCTTGATAGTTTTACCGTCACTTTATAAATGGTTTGATGTTAAACCATATAAAACAGATTAAAGCGTTTATCAGACATGAGTGTTTGGATGAGGTCGAAGATTCTTTGCAGCAGATTAAAGGGCTACTACACCTTGGTAGTTTGTTGAAAATGAAAATGGCACAACAAATGCAACACACCTTTACCTAATTCATCACTTAAGAAAATGGTATGATACCATACCATCTGTGATAAACCAATTAAAGTATTTGTTCCAAGCTCTTTAATTGGCTACCTATCCAGCGGCATGCCCATTCTCCTCGTGACTCCAGAAGGGAAGTCAGTATTGGTAAACCAGTTTTCACATCCAATACCACAAACCAATAATACTATTTTCCTCCTCTAATCTTCAGAAAACAAGGAAAACACTTGACAAAATACATATAATAGTCGTATAATAGAAGTATAATAAAATTTGGAGGTTTTAATATGAACAAAGGTAAATTAAACATCACTTTGGATTATGATTTAATTGATTATGCCAAAATATATGCAACAGAAAATCGAACAACTGTTTCAGAAATTATTAATCAATTTATTTTGAATTTAAAGCATGTTAAAGAGAATAATCCAACTGATATTATAATTGCAGCCCCATCATTTCAGGAGTCACTTTTAAGTACAATTTCAAAAATCCGTTCTGGAAAAATGAAATGGTGTAGTTATGATGAGGTTTTCAAATGAATATAAAATTTAGTTCGGATTTCAAAAACGGAGTCAAAAAACATTCTTCAATAAATAAAAATATTCAAAATAAAGTTGATATGATAATAAGCGACCCAATTGGGTTAGGTGAACCACTTAAAGGAAATTTCAGAGGATTTTATAGTGCTCCGGTAAAGAAAAATTTTATCATTATATTTCTATATTGTTATGTTTGCCGGAAAAAAGGTGATAACAATATTGTTTTATGTAATGATTGTCAAGATTGTCTGGATGATACTATAAAATTTGTTGCAATTGGACCCCATGATAAAACTTATGCAACCAAAATAAAACAATAAATATAACTATTCAGGTATAACAAAGGAAAAAGTGGAAAATGGGAAAAAGGGGGAAAAATCCCATTATTTTTTTAGTAAGGATTCCTTTCTATAGAGAAAAATAGAACTTGAAAATGTCCACAAAGCCTTTTCTTCTTAATTTTACCCTGAATTCTTTCTCATTTTCCCCATTTCCCCTTTTCCCTTACTTACACTTCCTTTACCTGAATAGTTACCAATATTTCCCTATAGATTTACACCCTTTGTGGTTCTTTCCCTTAAAATTGATTATGTCGAGAAAAAACTTGAACATCGAGTTTACGCAAGCTGAAGCCTGCGACTACCACTGATAGCATATCTCAAAAATAGTTAAATGACCAATAAATCAAGGAGGCAATAATGAATAAAACAGCATTAATTACAGGTATTCGCGGACAGGATGGGGCATATCTTGGAAAGCTTTTGTTGGAAAAGGGGTATACGGTTTTTGGGGCTGACAGGAGAAGCGGGGATTCAAGCAATTGGAGATTAAAGGAAATAGGGATAGAGCAGGATATCAGGATTGTTTATATGGATCTACTGGAGTTTGAAAACATCTACAGAATAATAGAAAGAATCCGGCCCGATGAGATCTATAACTTAGCTGCTCAAAGCTTTGTTCATACCTCCTTTGAACAGCCAATCCTGACCTCAGAGGTAAATGCCATTGGTGTCCTGCGATTATTGGAGATAATCCGGACACTGAAACCAGAGGCAAGATTTTATCAGGCTTCTACAAGTGAGATGTTTGGTGAGGTTCAATCCATTCCTCAGACAGAAAAAACACCATTTTATCCCAGGAGTCCATATGGGGTTTCAAAGTTGTTTGCTCACTGGGCTGTGGTAAATTACAGGGAATCCTATAATATGTTTGCCTGCTCAGGGATATTGTTTAATCATGAGTCTCCATTTCGGGGATTAGAATTTATTACCAGAAAGATAACCTATGGCATTGCAAAAATAATACATGGGTTGCAGGAAAAGATTGTGGTAGGTAATTTAGATGCCAAAAGGGATTGGGGGTATGCCAAGGAATATGTAGAAGGGATGTGGCTCATGCTTCAGCAGGAGCAGGCAGATGATTACTTATTAGCTACCGGAGAGACTCATACGGTAAGGGAATTTATAGAATATGCCTTTGATTGTGCAGGATTCAGGATACAGTGGCAAGGGCAGGGCGTTGAAACAAAAGGGATTGATGAAAAAACAGGCAAGGTATTGATAGAAATATCACCAGAATTTTATCGACCTGCTGAGGTAGATCTATTAATGGGTGATCCTTCTAAGGCTAAAGAAAAACTTGGCTGGCAGCCAAAAACCAAGTTTGAAGAACTGGCAAGAATGATGACTGAGGCAGATATTAAAAGGGTAAGGGAGGAAAAAAGATGAAGGGAATTATCCTTGCCGGAGGAAGCGGGTCAAGGCTGTATCCTGTAACCATTAGTGTCTGTAAACAGCTTCTGCCTATTTATGATAAGCCTATGATATACTATCCACTTTCTGTGCTCATGCTTGCCGGAATAAGAGAGATTCTGATAATCTCAACCCCTCAGGATTTGCCAAGGTTCAGAGAGATGTTCAGGGACGGCGGTCATCTTGGATTAAATATCAGCTATCAGGAGCAGCCTTCCCCAAATGGACTGGCAGAGGCATTTATACTTGGCGAGGAATTTATCGGTGATGATGCCGTTTGCCTTATACTGGGGGATAATATCTTTTATGGTCACGGATTAACCGAAATGTTAAGAAAGGCAGCCTCAGATGTAATCACTAAAAAGGGTGCAACAGTGTTTGGCTATTATGTGACAGACCCTGAGCGATATGGGGTGGTTGAATTTGATACAGATGGAAGTGTTTTGTCTATTGAGGAAAAACCTTCGATGCCTAAATCCAACTATGCTGTTACCGGGTTATATTTTTATGACAATACTGTTGTTGAAATTGCTAAGGATATCAAACCATCATGGAGAGGAGAGCTTGAGATAACAGATGTGAATAAGAGATATTTAGATGATGCTAATCTCAGGGTTGAGCTTATGGGAAGGGGGTATGCCTGGCTTGATACAGGAACTCATGAAAGCCTTTTTGATGCCGCAGGATTTATCGAAGCCGTCGAAAAAAGGCAAGGGTTAAAGGTAGCCTGTATAGAAGAGATAGCATATTTGCTGGGGTATATCGATAAGGAGCAGTTGTTACGGCTTTCAGAACCCTTAAGCAAAAATGAGTATGGACAATATCTTTTGAGGTTGGCAAGATAAATAAATTTTGTAATCGTTCAGGCTATAACATTAAAAGTGTAAGAAGGGGGATATGGAGATATGACATGAGATATGGGGATAATAATATAATCAATGCCTTAAAATCGAAGGGAAGATTACAGGGTTATCATTCCTAAGGGGATAAG
>JAHIZN010000148.1 GCA_018814245.1 bacterium | reverse complement strand
CGAAGGGAAGATTACAGGGTTATCATTCCTAAGGGGATAAGTTGTATTATCCTCATATTTTTCTAATCCCTATATCTCCTTATCTCCTCCATAATCCCCCACATCTCCTTTTCTTACACTACCTGAACGGTTACAAAAATCGTAACTATTTAGCCATTTGAAGTTGTGCAAATAAGGAAAACTGGAAAAAGGGGAAAAATCTCATTATTTTTTACATGCACTATGTTTAATTTAATTTCTACTTGTATCATCTTTAATTTTATGTTATAATTTATTATGCAAAATGGATGGTAAAGCCGATTATGTCTCTGACTGATACCTTTGTGGAGGTGATAAAATGCTGCGTATAGGCATGGCTCAGATTAATCCTATTGTTGGTGATTTGAAGGGGAACGGACAAAAGATTATCGAATACATTTATCAGGCAAAAGAGGCTGGCGTAGATATTCTGAGCTTCCCGGAATTAGCTATTTGCGGCTATCCGCCAGAAGATCTTGTCTTTAAGCCGCATTTTGTTGAAGATAATATAAAAATACTTGAAAAAATAATCAAGCATACAAAAGGTATCACCATAATAGTTGGATTTATTGATACAAACAAAGATGGAAATATCTATAATGCTGCCGGGATTTGTCATAATCAGAACATTGCTGGTGTCTATCACAAGATGAACCTGCCTAATTATGGTGTATTTGATGAAAAGAGGCATTTTGAGCATGGACAGAATCCCCTTGTCTTCATCTTAAACCAAACTGTAGTTGGTATCAATATCTGCGAAGATATATGGATAGAAAATGGACCTGTCAGTTTACAGACAACAAAGGGCAGGGCAAAGATTATCATGAATATCTCTGCCTCCCCTTACCATGTCGGCAAGGGTAAACTGCGAGAAAAGATTCTGGCAAAGAAGGCTATAGATAATAGTGTTGTGATATGCTACAATAATCTTGTTGGTGGACAAGATGAGCTGATATTCGATGGCGGAAGCATTGTCATTGATCAGCAGGGCGATATGATTGCCCATGGAAAACAGTTTGAAGAGGATTTGATTATTGTTGATCTATCCACAGAGGTACAGGTGCACAAAGATACAAAGGCTGTAGGGGTGGGTTCTAAACCCACCCTCTTCATCCCTGTCTGTGATCCGCAAGTGCCAGAGGTGACTACTCATGGAAGCTTGTGCCTCCATGATAGTGTTTCATCTGAAAATGTGATGGATGTGATCAGACTTGAGGGAACAGGCAACAGGCTTAAAAAAACCCCCCATGTTCCACTGCTTGAGACAAAAAGGCTTGATGAGTTGGAGGAGATATATCATGCTCTGGTACTTGGTACGCATGACTATGTCCACAAGAATGGGTTTAGGCAGGTCATCATTGGACTGAGTGGGGGGATAGACTCTGCACTCGTAGCTGCTATTGCTGTTGATGCTCTTGGTAGTGAGAATGTAGTCGGTATCTCTATGCCCAGTCAATATTCTTCTCAGGAAACCCAAAATGATGCTCAAAGGCTTGCGGAAAATCTGGGGATAGGGTTTCATATCGTACCTATCATGGACATATTTGAGACATACCTCAAAACCCTGAAGCAAGAGTTTATCAGTATCAAAAAGATTGAATCTCTATTGGGCAGGGACACCACTGCATTACCAGTAGATGTTACTGAAGAAAATCTTCAGGCAAGGATACGAGGGAATATCATTATGGCTTTTTCCAATAAATTTGGCTATTTAGCATTAACCACAGGCAATAAGAGTGAGATGGGGGTTGGATATTGCACCCTTTACGGTGATATGTCCGGTGGCTTTGCAGTGATTAAGGATGTGCCAAAAACGCTGGTTTACAAGTTGGCACAATATCGTAATGATAGAGAGATTGTCATACCATTGGGAATATTGACTCGTCCACCCTCTGCAGAACTTAAGGAAGATCAAAAGGATGAGGATACATTGCCTCCTTATGAAATACTTGATTCCATTATTGAGACATATGTAGAAAAGGATAAAAGCAGCAAACAGGTTATTGCTCTTGGATTTGAACCAGAGGTGGTAAGAAAGATTATTCAAATGGTGGATACAAGTGAATATAAACGTCGCCAGTCTCCACCAGGGGTAAAGATTACACCCAAAGCATTTGGTAGGGATAGAAGGCTGCCAATTACCAATAAATATGTAGACTGGTGATCTACGCCTCAATAGGCTGTTATGTAATGCGTCTTTTGTCATTTCGAGGGAATCGGAGAAATCTTAACATTCGCCAATTGCTGCTAACTTTGACGGTACAAACACCCTTGCGATTCCCCTTCAGTTCATGCAACGCAAGACCTGGCAAATCCATGTTATCCGGACTTTCGGCTTGATCCAAATTGGAGAGAATCAACCGCAATCGTTTAACATGTTCCACCTGAATACCAGACTTGCTACCAGTTCGGTAGAAATATTCCAATCCTTTATGAACAAAACTGTTAATCATAGGGTGATTATCATCCTTACGGTTACGCAACCAATTGAATTACAAAGTTATGCCTAACCATAGATTTTAATGCCAGAGTACCATCTTACGCCCGAGTAATATGTTCCGCTCTCTTGTAAGTCTAACGATAAAAATAACCTGCTCCTTGTCAGGTGCATTTTTTTTGTTAGGCAATTG
>JAHIZN010000147.1 GCA_018814245.1 bacterium | reverse complement strand
TCACTCGTTGATTCCCAAAAGGTTAAGATTTCTCGGATTACCTCGAAATGACAAGAAACTGCATTCCGTAACAGCCTGTCGAGTTACAGATATTTACACCCTTTGTGTAACTGCTCAATATCCTGTGGCAATTCCATGAGATTGAAAGGTAATGCCTTTAGTTATCAATGGTAGTCGCAGGCTTTAGCCTGCGTAAAATAACGCAACCTAAAGGAGGTAGCACCTCTGGCAGTTGCGACTACCAATTTCCACCGATTATTGAGCAATTACTCCTTTGTGGTTCTTTCCCTTCTCGTTGCAATAGCTGCTGGCTAACAAGCCTGAGTGATGTTGCAAACGAAAAGGCAACCACAGGGGGTTGCCCCTACAGCCGCCTTCCTGTGTTAGAGGTGCTGCCTCAATTTTTAATTTCCTTTCCTTCTCTCATTTTTAATTCATAATTCATAATTTTTAATTTCCTTAATCCTACCTCAGCACCGCCCCCATACTTCCGGATGTAACCTGTGCCGCATATCTTGCCAGCACACCCGTAGTTACCTTTGGTTTTGGCTGTTTCCATTGTTTTCTTCTTTCAAATAGTTCCTCTGAAGAAACCTCTAAGTCAAGTGTTCGATTAGGGATATTAATATTTATAGTATCACCGTTTTGGATTAAGGCAATTGGACCACCCTCGGCTGCCTCTGGCGAGATATGGCCAATGGCTGCCCCCCTTGTCCCGCCTGAAAACCTGCCATCTGTAATCAATGCTACATGGCTGTCAAGCTCCATGCCAACAATGGCTGAGGTAGGGGTAAGCATCTCTCTCATGCCGGGTCCGCCCTTTGGACCCTCATAGCGGATAACCACAACATCACCCTTTTTTATCTGATGGGTAATGATGGCATCCGTTGCCTCTTCCTCTGAACCAAACACCTTTGCTGTTCCGGAAAATACCATCATCTCCGGCAGAACAGCAGATTGTTTAACCACACACCCATCAGGGGCAAGGTTGCCCTTCATGATAGCAATCCCGCCTACAGGATGATAGGGGTTATCAATTGTGCGGATAACATCAGCCCGTAGTGTCTTTTTGCCTCTCAGGTTTTCACCTACACTATAACCTGTACATGTCATTGCTTCAAGGTTTAATAATCCTAATTTAGTTAATTCAGCCATTACAGATGGAATTCCGCCAGCCTCATTCAGATCCTGAAGAAAGTGTGGACCAGCAGGACACATATCACAAAGATGCGGTGTTTTTCTGCTTATCTCATCAAATTTATTTAGATCAAGGCTAATCCTTGCCTCATGAGCAATGGCTGTAAGGTGCAGCACTGTATTGGTTGAACACCCAAGAGCCATATCTACAGTAATGGCATTGGACAAGGATTTTTCAGTAATAATATCCCTTGGACGGATATTATTCTGTAACAATTCCATTATTTTTTTTCCAGCCTCTTTTGCCAATCGTATCCTTGCTGCCTCAACAGCAGGGATTGTCCCATTACCAGCAAGTCCCATGCCTAGTGCCTCTGTCAGACAATTCATTGAGTTTGCGGTAAACATACCTGCACATGAACCACATCCAGGACAGGCAGCATCCTCTAATGCAGTCAACTCTGATTCCTGCATTTTATTGGTTAAAACCCTTCCTATGCCTTCAAACACAGAGATAAGTTGAACTGGATGACCATCAAGCCTTCCAGCCAGCATTGGTCCGCCGCTAATAAAGATAGAAGGGACATTAAGCCTTACAGCAGCCATCATCATGCCAGGCACTATCTTGTCGCAATTAGGAACAAACACCATGGCATCAAAGGGATGAGCCTTAGCCATTATTTCAACAGAATCAGCAATTATCTCACGGCTGACCAATGAATACTTCATGCCATCATGATTCATAGCAATCCCATCGCAAACACCAATGGTAGAAAACTCTATCGGTGTCCCCCCAGCCATCCTTATCCCAGCTGCAACAGCCTCTGCTATTTTATCAAGATGAATATGACCCGGTACTATCTGGTTGGCTGAATTTGCAATACCAATCAATGGTCTGTTAATTTCTTCAGTTGTATAACCCATTGCCTTAAACAGACAGCGGTGAGGAGCAGCCTTAAGCCCCTTTTTCATCACATCACTACGCATATAATTATGCCTCCTTGCCCAAAACACTTGACTTCTGGTAATAGTTCACCGCAGAGACGCAGAGAATAAATCAGATTACAGAGCACAGAGGAGACATTACTACAGATTTTTCCTCTGTGGCTTTCTGTGTTCTGTGTTCTGATTTCTGTTATTTGATTAATTTCCATACTCTGCGTCTCTCTCGTCTCTGTGGTTAGGAACTGTTACGACTTTTGATTAATATAGCATATCAAACCAATGTTGTCAAGAGGTTTTTGGCTGATAACAGAGAAAATACTGCTTGACAGAATAACAAAACTATGTTAGATTATTTAGAATAGTTCAGGAGTCAGGAGTCAGACTGCATGAACTATATGGCAGGGTAGGGGAGTTGTCCCCCGAAGAAGAACAGGTACAGAGGTCTGCCAATACATATTTGGCAACCACAGGGGGTTGCCCCTACAATAGGTGAATAATTACATCATGAGAATAATTGCTGATCTTCATCTTCATTCATATCTTTCCAGAGCAACAAGCAAAAGCTTTGTCCTTGAGAATATATACAAGTGGGCACAACTAAAAGGGGTTCAAGTAGTAGCAACCGGTGATTTTACTCATCCTTTATGGTTTTCTCAAATCAAGGATAAACTTGAGCCTGCAGAGGATGGATTATTCAGGCTGAAATCAGAATATTGCCAGGCAATAGACACCCAAATACCAACATCATGTGCCAGTGGGGCTCCTTCTCGCGGTGAGGTGAGATTTATCCTTTCATCTGAGATAAGCAGTATCTATAAACAGGGCGGTAAAGTACGAAGGGTTCACAACCTTATCTTTGCACCAAAAATTGATGATGTGGCTAATATTCGAAAAATTCTGGAGGGAATTGGCGGTAATCTGAATGCTGATGGGAGGCCTATCCTTGGGCTTAGCTCCCGAAACCTCCTGGAGATTATCTTAAATGTAAACCCTCAGGCGTTTCTTATCCCTGCCCATATCTGGACACCATGGTTTTCTGTGCTTGGTTCAAAATCAGGGTTTGATTCTATTGAGGAGTGTTTTGAAGACCTGAGCAGTCATATCTTTGCCCTTGAAACAGGGCTATCCTCTGACCCGCAGATGAATTGGCGGCTTTCCATGCTTGATAGGTTTAGCCTTGTTTCCAATTCTGATGCCCATTCTCCGGAAAAGATTGGCAGAGAGGCAACAATATTCAATACAGATCTTTCTTATAATGCCATTTTTAATGCCTTGCAAACCAAGGATGGCGAGGGAGCCCCTCCGGCACTTGAGGGTACCATTGAATTTTTTCCAGAAGAAGGAAAATACCACATGGACGGCCATCGCAAGTGTCAGATGATGCTTGTCCCAAAGGCAACCAGAGAAAATCATGGATTGTGTCCTGTATGTAATAAGCCTGTAACCATTGGGGTAATGAATAGGGTGGAAAGCCTTGCTGACAGACAGCCTGATGTAATGCCGCAGGGTGTTAAACCGTACCATAGCCTGATTCCCTTGATAGAGATACTTTCAGAGATTCATGACTGTGGTGTGAATAGTAAAAGGGTGCAAAAAGCATACCATGACACCCTTGCTGCACTTGGACCAGAGCTAAAAATACTAATGGATGTATCACTTGAGGATATAAGCCGTAAACACAGTCCTCTCTTGGCTGAGGCAATATCTCAAATGCGGTGCGGCAGGGTTCAGCTTGATGCTGGTTATGATGGTGAATTCGGGACGGCAAGGGTATTTCAGGAAATTAAAAATTATGAATTAAAAATTAAAAATGAAGAAAAAAAGAGGGGGGAGGAATTATCATGAATCTTCTCAAAACTCCAAAACAACATCTTGTTCATAAGGTATTTGCCTCTATTGTTGAAAGGTATGAGCTGCTAAATACCATTCTCAGCATGGGACAGGATGCATACTGGCGTAAAGCTGTGGCTAAGATTGCGGATCTTAAATCTAATCAGATAGCCATTGACCTTTGTACCGGTACAGGCAGTCTGGCTATTGAGCTTGTCAAGCATATTGACACAGTCAGTGAGGGAGCCCCTCTAACAGTCGTAGGCATAGATTTTTGTGATGAAATGTTGTCCAAGGCAAGAAAAAAGCTGGATAATCCCCGATATAAGGGCAAGGTTGAATTTGTTAATGGATTGGCTGAGGATATACCCTTTGCTGATAATACCTTTGATTGTGCTACTATTGCCTTTGGGCTGAGAAATGTAGAGAACATTCAACGAACATTTAGTGAGATGCAGAGGGTGGTAAAGCCTGAGGGTAAGATAATCTCATTAGAATTGGTTATACCATCATCACCGATTATTCGGTGTTTTTACTATCCATATCTCAAATGGATACTTCCGTTTATTGGGCGATTAATCTCTAAAACAGGGATACCGTATCAATATCTATCGGATTCTATAAGCGGGTTTATGTCTGCACAAGATCTTGCAAATATAATGATATCCGTTGGGCTTAAAGATGTAGGTTGGCATAATCTTTCTTGTGGGGTAGCAGCTATTCATGTAGGGTGTAAATTAGTAAGTGTTCAGCCGTCAGCTATCAGCGGTCAGCAAATATCATACCATCAAAGTAAAGGATGCTTGTCGTGTCAACCTTAATTTGACGCATAACCTTCGTAGGGACAATCCCTGTACATGGACAAGGACAATGGGGTAGCACCCATATTCCGCCTCTGGTGTAACAACGACCTCATACCTCATAATTTTTCACAATTCTTTTGTAGACTTCATTCCAGTGAGAATATGGTGCTCGCCGATGAGATTATCGCAATATGCTGCATGCTTCCTGTGCCGAATTCTTATTCCATAACAGTCTGTCGGGTATTAGACAAATAAATCGTAACTATTCAGGCATAGGAATGATTATGGCAGGGACAAGCCCTGCAGCTACAGCTATTCGTGA
>JAHIZN010000146.1 GCA_018814245.1 bacterium | reverse complement strand
TGAATGCAGACATAGAGACACGATTATCGCCTCTCTACTGCTTTCCTTATCAAAATTAGATATTGTACACAAGTTAAAAAAAAATTACGAGGTGATGTCTTAACAGGAATAGAGACTCATTCTTATGTCGGAGTTTCAGGTCAAAATAAATTTTTGTTGACAAATCAAGAAATTTCTGATATTATATATAACAATATGCGTCCGTAGCTCAATGGATAGAGCGATGGACTTCGAATCCACAGGTTGGAGGTTCGAATCCTCTCGGACGCACCAAAATGCGCCTGTAGCTCAATGGATAGAGTAACGGACTCCGGATCCGTGTGTGGAGGTTCGAGTCCTCTCAGGCGCACTTTAAGATATATTTTAGTCGGGCTGTTAGCTCAATTGGCAGAGCAGGGGACTCTTAATCCCAAGGTTATAGGTTCAATTCCTATACAGCCCACCAATAGAGTAAATAATATTGTCGTCTACTTAAGTGATGTGGATTACAAGCAGATACAAGCAAAAAGGAGATATGGTCAAGATGTATGCTATTGTAGAGACAGGGGGAAAGCAGTATCAGGTTGAACAAGGGTCAAGGATTAAGGTAGAAAAGATTAATTCCTTGCCAGGAGATATGGTTGTTTTGGATCATGTGCTCATGATAAAGGATAATGATTCAGTCCTTGTTGGGGAAAATGTGAAAAATGCTAAGGTAATGGGTAGTGTTATGGCACATGGAAAAGGTGAAAAAATAACTATTATCAAGCATAAGAGAAGAAAACATGACAGGAAAAAGACTGGACACAGGCAAACATATACCCAATTATTGATTACTGAACTTCAGGCATGATCACTATTACCCTTGTTCGGGATGATAACAAGGAAATTATTGAATTCTGGGTAACGGGTCATGCTGATTATAGGGACAAGGGTGTAGTCTCTTTGGCAGGAAAAGATATTGTTTGTGCCGCAGTGTCTGCTGTGGTGCAAACAGCTGTTGAAGGACTAAAAAGGTATTTGCCGGAACAGATACATGTGAAAAAGGATAAAGGGATGTTGCATGTTGTAATTAATCCTGTTCTGTTTCAACCTGATAATGGAGAGGGTACCCATAAATCCTCGATTATATTAGAAACAATGCTGTTGGGATTAAAAAGGATAGAAGAAAATTATCAGGAACATGTAAGGATTGCAATGACTGTAGAGACGCAAAAATTTGCGTCTCTACCCTAATAAGGAGTAAACCGAAATGAACGAGAATAATCTTCTTTCTTTGCTTATTGTTTTGCTGGTAATTGGCACCATATTTAATTTTCTTTTAGCCTTAGCCATTTCCTATCTGGCATCTGTGATAAAAAGAAGATTTGGAAAGGATTATGCAGATAAGTACATAGAAGCTGCGGAAATAGGTGTGAGAGGATCTGAGCAATACTTCCTTACCTCATCTTCACAAGTGACTAATAAGGATAAAAAAGACCTTGCCTTAGATATAACCAAAAAGATGCTTCAAAAGGATAATATTTCTCTCAAAACAAGAGATGATGAAGATTTGCTCTCAGATATTATTGAGGCAATGGTAAATAAGGTTAGCGAACATAAGAGAAATTCTTATGCCTCTGCAGGACATAAGGCAGGATAAAGAGCCGGATATGTTCTTTGTGAGTGCATTAAAATCATTCCCTGTGTCTCTGTGATGATTACGCAGGTTGAAATATTTTTAGGGGGATAAATGTTATGGCACATAAAAAAGGGTTAGGAAGCAGTCGTAATGGCAGAGACAGTCATTCCCAACGATTGGGAGTAAAAAGTCATGATGGTCAATTGATCTCTGGTGGATCAATTATTGTCAGACAGAGGGGGACAGTCTTTTTGCCTGGGAAAAATGTTGGCAAAGGTAGTGATGACACCCTTTATGCCAGAATATCCGGATATGTCCAATTTGGTACATTGCGGGGAAAAAGAATCATACAAGTTGTGGCTGTTTAATTATGTTTGTTGATTCTGCAAAGATTTTCATAGAAGCAGGAAATGGCGGAAATGGGTGCGTTAGCTTTAGAAGGGAAAAGTATGTTCCTCATGGTGGTCCGGACGGTGGCAAGGGTGGACATGGTGGAAATGTAGTCATTGAGGCAGATGAAAACCTTTTAACCCTTTTAGACCTCCAGAATAAACGACATTATCGGGCACAAAGCGGAGCACCAGGAGAGGGAAACAATAGAACCGGAAAAGCAGGAAAGGATCTGACTATCAAGGTACCTCTTGGCACCAAGCTGGTTGATGCAATTACAGGCAAGATACTTGGGGATCTGATTGCTCATGAAACACAGGCAATCGTTGCTTACGGTGGGTTTGGCGGCAGGGGAAATGCTGGTTTTGCAACAAGTGTCAGGCAAACCCCAAGAATTTCCGGAAAAGGAGAAAAGGGAGAGCAAAGGGAACTGTCTTTAGAGCTGATGCTCTTAGCAGAGGTTGGGATTGTTGGATTCCCAAATGCAGGCAAATCAACACTTTTGTCTAAACTCTCTGCTGCTCGTCCAAAGATTGGGGACTATCCCTTTACTACACTCTATCCTAATCTGGGTGTAGTAAGAATAGATGAATTCAGATCTTTTGTAGCAGCTGATATTCCTGGAATAATCCCTGATGCCCATCTTGGTGCAGGATTGGGGGATAAATTCTTACGACATATTGAACGAACAAAGGTATTAATTCACCTTTTAGAACCAGATGAGGCATTAGAAAAGTTTCATGCCTTTAATAAAGAGATGAGGCTGTATAGTCCTGAGTTGTCCACAAAGTTGCAAATAGTGGTCATTAATAAAATAGACATGCCGGATACAGAAGAGAAATTGAAAGATATAAAGGAAGCTATGAACCATATTGGCATTGAGCCACTGTCTATTTCAGCAATAACCGGAAAAGGGGTAAGGCAGCTTATCTGGTCTGTAGCACAGGTTTTAGAGGAATTAACCTCTAAGAACTCGGTGAAATTAGTAGATTGAGGAAATAATGCCATTTGTGCGGTTGTGGATAATTGCATCAAGCCTCGTTAGTCAGCAGCTATTGCAGCGAGAAGAAAAAAAACCACAAGGGGTGTAACCCTTAAGATGTAAACTGTCAGTTGACAGCCTGTTACGGAATAGGAATTTGGCACGAGAGACATACAGTATGTTGTGACAATCTCACCAGCAGGCACTACATATGGTATGGTGTTGACGATGATTATCAGTTCCGTAACAGCCTGTCGAGTAAGCACAATCAAATTGCAGGATTTTTATGAAATCAAAGCATGGAAAAATCTTACAAGCTATTTTCACAGATCCAGTTCGTGCAAATATCCCTTGGACTGATATTGAAAATTTGCTTGTGGCATGTGGAGCGGAAATTAAAGAAGGGCGAGGTTCACGAGTACGGATTGCCCTCAAGGGAGTGCGTGCTGTGTTTCATCGTCCACATCCCCGGAAGGAAACAGATAAAGGAACAGTGATTTCCATGCGTCGTTTTTTAACCGAATCAGGGGTAGAGTTATAATGGAATATAGAGGTTATTTGGGTCAGATTAAGTTTGATAGTGAAGCTGATATTTTTCATGGAGAGGTAAACAACATTCGGGATGTTATCACTTTTCAAGGAAAAACAGTTGAGGAATTGCGTAAGTCATTTGAAGATTCCATTGAAGATTATTTGGCTTTTTGTGCAGAGCGAGGCGAAGAACCTGAAAAACCATTTTCAGGACGATTTACTGTCAGATTATCACCAGAGGAACATCGCAAAATAATTTTTGCGGCTGAGAAGAATAGAAAAAGTGTAGATTCATGGGTTGTTGAGGTATTATCTCAATCTGCAAGAGCAGTTGGGGTTTAAGAACGGTTAGCATCAAAATCCAGGGGCAAAATAGAATTGTGAAGCTGTTCTATTTCTGCAAATTCGCAATCCGCGATTTCGAGATTCGGAGCTTGATACCTGAATGCTTACCAATGGGTGATAAATGGCAACAAGAATAGGCATCTTAGGCGGGACATTTAACCCAATTCATAATGGGCATCTTTTGATTGCTGAGACAGCAAGGCAGTTTTGTTGCTTAGAAAAGGTTGTTTTTATCCCTTGTTTTATACCTCCTCATAAAGAGACGGGTGACAAAGATTCTCCTGAGTCCCGATATGCCATGACCACTCTGGCTGTTGCAGAGTATCCGGATTTTATGATTTCACCAATAGAGATAGAAAGAAAAGGGAAATCATACTCAAGGGATACAATACAAGAGATAAAAATAAAATATGGATCAGGGACAAGTATATATTTTATTGCCGGTACAGATACTATTGCAGAACTAAATATATGGAAAGATATTGATGAGCTTTTATCCTTATGCAGATTTATTGCGGTAAGCAGACCTGGATATTCCTTAAATATTCCAGAAAAATATGAAGAAAAAATTGATATTATCAACATAACAGGTATGGATATTTCATCTTCAGAGATTAGAAAAAGGCTGTCTAATCATGAGTCTATTTGCGGACTTGTACCGGAATGTGTAGAAAAATATATTTATGAGTATGGATTGTATCAATGAATATAGAAGATATTAAGAAGGAATTGCAACAGATACTGGGAACAAAAAGGTTTCAACATTCCTTGAGTACAGCTGAAATGGCTGTATCTTTAAGCAAACGACACGGGGTATCTCCTGAACAGGCAGAATTAGCTGCTCTGTTGCACGATTGTGCCAGGGGATATTCAATCCATGAGATGCGGGAGCAAATTGCAACACATCAGGTGGAGCTGGATGAGGTAGAGCAAAAAGAGCCGGGATTATGGCATGCACCACTCAGTGCGATTATGGCTGAGGTAAGGTTTAATGTAAAGGAAGAGGATATTCTTCAATCTATCCGGATTCATTCTACGGGTAATCATGGGATGTCTTTATTAGATAAGATTATTTATATCTCAGATTATACTGAATATCACCGCAAACACTTAAGGGTAGAAGATATAAGAGAGCTTGCCCCTCATAACCTGAATTTGGCGGTATTGATGACCATAAACATAAAGATAGCCTATCTTCTTGAACAAGAGGTTCTTATTCATCCTCGTTCGATTTTTGCAAGGAATGATTTGCTGGCTCAAGGGGTGAAGAAATAATATTATCTGTGCGGTTGTTGCATTAAGCCACAGAAGCATAGCAATAGCACGCAAATACAGAGGAAGAGCCACAAAGGGTGTAAATCATAAGAGACTCTGGCCATTGTCAGGCTTTTCTCATTTACAATTACTCCTGTTTCGCGAGGGGATAGGGGGATAGAGAGATAGGGAGATTTTAAGGACACCACCGATATTTACACCCTTTGTGGTTCTTTCTCTGCCAGAGGTGCTACCTC
>JAHIZN010000145.1 GCA_018814245.1 bacterium | reverse complement strand
TCCGATAGCAAATCGCTGATTTGCCAAGAATTAGAACAGAGGGCTGCCCATGCCCGGCGTACTGCTGGTGGCAGCAAACCAGTGATTTGCAGTGCGGGAAACAAGGCACCACGACTTGGCAACAATGCTCCGCTAAGCATTGCCCATAGTAGGTGCAACAAGGCTAAGTTCGTGCCAATAGATAGGGATGTGGTTATGGCACAGAGAGCGGTCATCGTTTAATAAACTGCTTCTGACATCGGTTCCACTTCCTGATAGAGAGGGGGTCCCTATGTATCTATTATACACCATAAATCGTCTGTTGGCAAGCTAAGTTAGCGGAAAGTAAAGTTGATAATACTTGTCTGCATTCTCAAAGAGCGGATCATCTTCCCTTAAGAATCTTATAAAAAAACTGGTGTCAAGTAAAACACTATGCAATATATCCCCCTCTTATTTCTCTAAGCCATTTATCAGGATCACCAATGTCCTGCCAGCTTTTTTGGGCTTTTTGTCTCAAATTTTTAAGATATTGTTCGTCATATACAGGATCGTAATCAATAATTTCCTTAAATCTTAAACTGTGTTTGTCCATCTCCCCGGTCTCTACATTCTGTTTACCAACCGCCCTTATTCCATAATCCTTGTAAAGCGGGTTTGATTCATACTTTACCAAGAAATCCTTTGATGTCTGGATAAGTATTGTTCCCATATTTTCAGTCGCAATATGGAAGTTTGCCTTATCCTTTCCTCCCATATCGGTTATTTTTCCATAAAAATAGAATTCCGCATCAACCCAAATTGATTCTGTTCTGTAAAATTGGGTATTTTTATTGATGGTGACTTTATTTGTGTTTTCTATTGAGGTAGTAATATTGAATTCGTAATCATTTCTTTTTGCACTGTCCTGAAATGTCTCAAATGCCTTGGCAGTTTGATATTCTAAAAAATCTATGTTTTGCTTATCGTTTATTTGAAACAATATTGCATTAAGTCCAATAATAACTTGCAAACTTGTTTTTAGTAAATGTCTTACAGACCCATCTTCTATCCTGTAACTTATTGTAGGTCGCTGCCTTTTTTCACCAGGGAATAGCATACCCTCAACATTCTGAAGTAAAGTAATAATCTCCTTTATATCATAGTTGTCGGGAGTGAGTTCCATTTTGCCTTTTGAACCAATAATTTTAATTTCTATGTAACCTGATTTTTCCACTTTTTATCTCCAACCTTGTAATTGCTCAATAACCAAGGCTTTATCAAAACACCACCAAATTATCCCGATGAATAATTTCATCATCGTATTTATAGCCCAATATTTCCTCTATTTGAGAGCTTTGTTTCCCTTTTATCTTTACAAGAGCACCCTTGGAATAATTTACCAAACCCTTAGCAAGACTATCACCATGGATACCATTGATAATCACAGCATCCCCTTCCTCAAATCGTCCCTTAATATCCACGACACCAGAGGGCAGCAGGCTTTTCCCCTGATTAAGGATGGCTTCTTTTGCACCATTATCAATGATTATCTCGCCGGTTGTTTTTAAGCCATACATTATCCATCGCTTACGGCTGCTGATTTTATCCTCTTTAGCTGTAAATACCGTGCCACAGCCCTTATCATCTAATGCGTCTCCTATGATGCATTCTACCCTTCCGTTCAGGATCATAACCGTAATTCCTGCCATCGTTGCCATTTGAGCTGCCTTAATCTTGGTAGTCATGCCGCCGGTAGAAAACTTATTTTTTGTGTCTTTTGCCATATCCACAATTTCTGGCGTAATATCTTTCACCACAGGGATTAATTCACCAAACCCTTTGCCATCAGAGGTTTTAGAATATAATCCATTAATATCGGTTAATAGAATCAGCAAATCTGCCTCTACTAATTGGGCAACGAGTGAGGAAAGGGTATCATTATCCCCAAACTTTATCTCCTCAACAGATACAGTATCATTCTCATTAATAATAGGGATAACATTATGTTGCAGTAAGGTTAATAGTGTGTTGCGGGTATTTATATAGCTTTTTCTGTTTGCCAGCTCCTGATGGGTTAATAATACCTGAGCAATGGTCTGGTGATGTTCTCCAAACAAATGTTCATATGTATTCATCAAAAGGCTCTGACCAACAGCCGCACATGCCTGCTTAAGGGGGATATTTGCAGGGCGGTGTTTCAAGCTGAGCTTGCACATGCCTGCACCAATTGCCCCTGAGGTGACCAAGATAATCTCTTTGCCGGATTGGCGAAGGTTGCATAATTCCTTAACAATCCCGGCGATATAAGAAGATAAAAACTCATCATCAGGGGTAGTAAGCAAGGATGTACCAACCTTGACTATTATTCGATTCCAAGTATATGTCATTTTGCTTCCCACATCTCCCTTGTAATCTGTTCTGCAGCCTTTATCGGGGATGGAGCACAGATAACAGGTCTGCCAACCACAAGAAAGTTTGCCCCCAGACGGATAGCCTCTTTGGGTGTAGCCACCCGTTTTTGGTCATCAGCTACAATCTCTGGTCTAATGCCTGGGGTAACAATAATAAAATTCTTGTCTACTGTCTGTCTGATTCTGAAAACTTCCTGAGGGGAGGCGACAACCCCGTCAATCCCTGCTTTTTGAGCGAGATTAACGAGAAGGTTTGACTGCATTTCTAATGTTTTCATCACACCAACCTCTTCCAGCATGGGTTGATCCATGCTTGTAAGCACGGTTACTCCTATCAGTTTAGGGGTTAATCTATCACCCCTTGCCTCAAGTGCAGCCTGCATCATCTTTGTTCCGCCAGAGACATGAATGGTACACATAAAGACATCCATGTCAACTGCTGCCCTTATTGCTCCAGCTACGGTATTTGGGATATCATGATATTTCATGTCCAAAAATACCTGACACCCTTTATGATGAATTTTCTCCACTATTTTTGGACCACATTTTGTAAATAGCTGTGCCCCTATCTTAAAGGTGACACAATACTCTTTTAATTCATCAACCAATTCAAGTGCCACAGACTCTTTGTCAACATCAAGGGCAATTATTAATTGTTCATTGGGTGGTAATTTCATTTTTAGCTCCAATCACATTTAAGCATTCAGATATCGTAACTATTCAGGCATACAGAATTCAGGAGTCAGAATACAGAATGCAGAATACAGAATACAGCCGACAACTACAAGGAGGTATCGCCTCTGGGCAGGTCGCAGCTACAAGTTTTTCACAAATAACTGTAGCTGCAACCCTTGAGGTTGCCTCTTGTATGTCAGCAGGGACAAGCCCTGCAGCTACAAGTTTCCCACGAAATAGCTCACGGATAACTGTAGCTGCAACCCTTGTGGTTGCTTCTTGTGTGTCAGCAGGGACAAGCCTTGCAGCTACAAGTTTCCCACGAAATAGCTCACGGATAACTGTAGCTGCAACCCTTGTGGTTGCTTCTTGTGTGTCAGCAGGGA
>JAHIZN010000144.1 GCA_018814245.1 bacterium | reverse complement strand
TTCGTGAATTTTTAGCCAATAAACAATTTAAGGTTATAGACTTGGAGAAGTTTATAAAGGAAAAATCAAATAAAAGAGAGAAGTTGAAAGATTTCTTAGAAAAAGGAGGACCAAATTTACCCAGCTCTGGGTTTGCTAATGAAATAAAAGAAATTTATGAGTCTTTATCCCAAGAACAGGCAGGGGTAAATGCAAATAGGGAGACTACTCCCAAACCAAATGGTCAAAAAGTTATAGAAAAGAAATTCAACACTCAAATTTTCCTTATCATTTCCGTAGTTGTAGTAGTTATTATTATCATCATCGTACTTTTAGTTGTTTTTTTTCACTGTTGGTCGTCAAAAGAGGCTAAGAGAAAAGTTGAGGAATTAGATGACAAAGTTTTAACCCTTAATAATGAAGTTGAAAGATTAGGTAATGAGTTGTCTGAGAAAGACCATGAAGAGATAGAGAAAGCAAAGGAAAGAAATGACTTTAAGCGTTTATCTGATGCTTTGGTGGTTGATAAGTCTTCCCCAAGTCGAGAATCAAAATTAAGGCAAGAAGTTAATGATTTAAGTGAAAAACTTGAACAAATCGAAGACAAAGCTAACATATTGAAAAATATAATTGAAAATATATTCAAATGGTTTACTCCAAGTTCCCCAACCCCTAAGCCTTCACCATCTCGTTGTCTTTTCCAGTCAAAGATTCAACATGAAGTTAATAAATTAGAGATAAGAGTGGGAAATCTTAAAGAAGGGATTGAATACATAGCGTCCACAATTCCAGAATTGCCCTCTAAAAAATCTGAAAAGATAGATGATGAAAAGAGGGAAGGGTTAAAACCTGAACTACCACCTTCACCCGAACCCTTACTACTTAGAGAGCAAATATCTTCACTGTCAGAAAAAGTCAAAGAGATAGAAAGGGAATTATATTCCTTGAAAATTTCAGTTGAGGGTTTGAAAAGAGATAGGGAAGAAAGAGAAAGTCTTATCAAGATTAAAGCTGATTTCAAGACTCAATGGTCTTTGTTTACAGATAAGACAAGAGAAATCTTTATCCAGACAAAGAATGAGTTAACTTCTCGTATTGAAGATGTTGATTCAGGGTCTAAACAAGTTACATCAAATTTAACCAATTTTGTCCTTGAATTAGGAGAGTCCATCAAGGAAGATAAAAAGTCCCTTGAGAGCCTTGAATCGCTTAAGCAATGGTATGAGGGGTTAGCAGAGGATATATGTAAAAAATATGTTGAAGAACAGACTGGAGTTCCCCAGGAGGTAACCTCAGATGAAATAACAGAAAAAATAGGGAAAGTCTCCAGAATCGTCGATAACCTTAAATATCAGATTAACTCAGGAGATAAAGAAATTTTAGAGGCTGTGGAGGATTTTGAAAGCTCAGCAAAACAAAGGATGAAGACCCTCAGCAGCCAAATAATTGTCCCTAAAGTCAGAAAAGAGATTGTGGAATATGAGAGGTTTAAGAAGGAAAAAAACAAGGAACTAATAACATCCCTACTATCTGGAGAAGGAAGTGATTTTGATATTGAGGAGGAATATCGAAAAGATGTAAAGGCTAAGTATAATGAGTATTTGAGAGATATTGTAAAAGAGCTAAAAAAAACTAAAGGAGCAGAATTTGTTGACTCGAGTAAATATTGTCAGCAAGAGTATGATGAATTCATCCGTAGAGACTTGGTAAATGTGTTTGTATCTGCAATTGACAGACTCGGATTCGAAAAAGAGAAAAAGATTCCTCAAGAGGTTGAGTCAAGCCTGAAAGAAATTTTTAAGATTATCGGCATAGAAGAGATACCTGTTGAGATTGGAGAAACTAAAGCAGATGCAAGAGTCCATACGGTAGAGGAGACTAAAACTGGTGATTATGTAGATGGAGCAGTAATTTGTGTCCACTTCCGGGGAATTATGTTTAAGAGTGATGAGAAGGTTATTAAAAAGCCTGTGGTGATAAGGGGAGAAAAAAGATGACAGAAACAGAATTAACCCAAAAAGGATATAAACAGACAAAAGATAATAATATTTGGATTTGTATCAAAACATCTAAACGAGATAATAATGTAACGTTATCACTCTCTATATATAATGCCAATAAAGATGTGAAGGATATAAGAATAGAGGCGAGGTTAGGAGAAAAAGAGCATAAAGATACATTCCTGGTATATGGAGAAGAAAAAGAATTTACATTTCAGGGAATAGATAGTAGCGATAACTTACTACGAATATTCTCACTGAGTCAACAATTTCCACAAGGTAGAACAATATCTATAATCGAGGATACGCTTTACGAGCAGGAAATAAAAGTACACCCTGTAGCTCCTTCTAAACCCAAAGAGGAATCGAGCATAGAGGCAAGTCATAAAGAAGCCCAAGAGGCATATAAGAATGTTGGTAGAATAGAGCAATGTCCCCACCAGGCAGAGGAAAAACGAGATGAGATATTTGAGGTCGCAAGAGCTATCTTTGATATGGAAAAAAATCTAATTACGATGAAGGAAGATATAGACAAGATTAAAGTCAAATACGATGAGGTTAAAGGAATAGACCGGGTTTATCAGGAAATGAAGGATTACCCTCAAAAGATAAAGGAGGATTATAATACTGCCGAGACAATTCTGACTAACTTATCACAAATTCAAGAAAGTATCGTTAAAACAAATAAGGAATTGAGTGAGAAAACAGCATCGTTAGAAAAAGAGATTTCCTCAAAACAACGAATGCTTACAAAAGTGACAGAAGAGATAGAGGGAAAAAGGAAACTGGTAGATGTAAATTACTTGGAAACTACAAGAATAAAAAGGGAAATAGATGAGAAAAATACCAAAGCAAGTGACATAGTCTCCGTGGTCTCCGACATAGAGAAAAATCTCCGGAAAAAGATGAGGGAAATAAATCCAATCATAGAAAAAGCAGAATCGACCTTAAAGGGAAAAGGTGTTGAGGAGATTAAGGCTTTTTATAAAGAGTTAGAAGACCAAACCTTTGAAGAATTTATGCAAAGGGTCTCTGCCCCTAATGCAGATAAAACAACAGTATCAGATGTAGTGAATAAAATGAATACTATCTTAATAAAAATCAAAGAAATAAAAGATATACCTATTTTAAAAGTTGGCGAGGAATATAAGGAGTTATTGGAGAGTATAGAAAATATCCATAAAAGTCTAAGCAAACGACTTCCATCGCTTGAAGGTAAAATAGAAAAACCAGAGATTAAAAAAAACATCCAGGAATATGATGAGTATAAAAAGACAAAAGGAAAGGAATTAATATTGGCAGAATCATCAGGAAAAGATGTTGAACCTGTTGACCCTGAGGAATGTTATCGTAAGTATGTGAAGGATAAATGTCATGAGTATCGCAAACAATTTATAAAAGAATTAGAATCCCAGAGAAAAAAAATTACTGATTTAGCCAATACTCAACAAAGAGAATATGATGAGTTTATCAGAAGAGACCTGGTAAATGTATTTGTATCTGCCATTGATAGACTTAAATTTGAAAAGGGTAAAAAAATCCCACCAGTTGTTGAGAACAAACTAAAAGAGATCTTTGATATTATCGGCATAGAAGAAATACCTGTTGAGATTGAAAAAACTAAGGCAGATGCAAGACTCCATATGATAGAGGAGACTAAAACCGGTGATTATGAAGATGGAACAGTAATCGGTATCCACTTCCGGGGAATTAGGTATAAGATCGATGAGAAGGTTATTAAAAAGCCTGTGGTGGTAAGAGGGGAGAAAGGGTAAAAGGATTCAACCTGTGCAAACGGAAATTCACCACTCGTTTACAGAGAAAAAACCACAAAGGGTGTAAATCCTAATGATACAATTCTTGTCAACGGCTCTTCTCATTTGTGATTACTCCTGTTTTGTTGCAATTATTTTCCCTAAGATATTACACCCTTTGTGATTCTTTCCCTTTTCGTTGCAATTACCTTTGATATATCGTGCCATCTGCATAATCTGTTGATATATTCCATGTTTCCGTTTGCACAGGTCGAAAGAATTTAAGGTAGGAATTTACCCTTCAGGGTTTTATCCCTTGCAATAAAAAAGCTTGAAATCCTGCGAATGAAAGCAAAAATCGGACACCCACAAGGGGATGTCCCTACAATTTTTGTTGATATTCCGTTGTAGGGACAGGGTTTATCCCTGTCCGCAACTACTTGAACATCGAGTATACATTAAATTAAGGAGGATTTCTATGTGGGAATTAATAGAACGGTTTGGACTAAAGGCGATAATAGGGTTAATTATTGTAGGGGCAGGGGTTTGGCTTATCACACATTTAATTGCAAAAGAAGATAAAGAAGTCTCAATATTAGGAATTGCTAAATACACGAAGAAAGAAAATAAACCACAACCACCACAACTACAATCAAAAGGACCAGAGGAAAAAGAGATATCTCTAACTGGTTGTATTACCTCTCCGCCCTCTGGCAGTCAAACGGCAAGATGGTTCCAGGTAGAAGGGACTATCCATGGTCAACACCGACATCTTTGGCTTATCGAGCGTGTTGGTCAGTTATACTGGCCTAAGAAACCGAAGTTGAAACCACAAAATGGTCGCTGGGCAGGAGAAGTAAATGAGGGTGGATGTCCTCAAGGAGGAAGGTTTGAAATCCTGCTGGTTGATGTGTCTAATAAGGTAGACAGGAGATTTTGCGAGTGGTTTGGAAACGGTTATCATACTGAACACTATCCGGGGCTTCACAGTGAGGAGATCGGAGATGCTAATATTCTTGACTTCAGGGAATATCAATTAATAATGGAATAGGTGCCTTTTAAGATGTTTAATAAACTCAAAAAAACTCATGATAGATTGCATCTTATCTCTACTGCAAGTAATGCAAGGCAATTTAGGATTATGCCGATAGAAGACCATTATCGCTTTGCTCTTTCTCTATTGCCTGCTGAGAAAAAAATCAGTGTGCAGATAAGGAAGAAAAAATCAAGGAGAGAATATATCCTGAACTTTAGCAATCTTCCTCTATTTAAGGATGTTTTATTTGAATTCCATGATGATTTGGCTAAAAATTCATATCTTGTAGGTGATTTTTGCGAGTGGAACCCTCTTGCAATTTTAATGAAAAAAAATGAGGTTGAGGATAGGTTCAAAACATCAGTTTCAATAGAAGACAAAGAGGTCTTGTATCGGTTTGAAACAGATGGGGAAATAAGACTTGACCCAAAATATGTAAATGAAATATTCATCTCAAAAGAGGGCTTATGCTCGAAGATTAACCTGAATCGCTATCAAAGGAGGGTAGAGATAGAAAACAAAGGCAATAAAAGGTTCTGTGGAATAATCAGTGCTTCCGCCAACTGGGTAACCGTAGATAGGCAGAAAATTACTATCCTACCTGCGGATAAAGAAGAAATTATCGTAACTATCTTTCCTGAGAACATGAAGATTGGTGAGAATACTTGTGTTATAGATATTGGGTCGATTGATGAGTCTAAAATGAAATGTGCGATAAAAATTCAAGCAGTAATGCTTGTTTATGGAATAGTCCCTGAGATAGAAGAAAGAAATCTTAGGATAGTCGATAGGGTTGAGGAAGGGGATAAGGTATTAAAAAACTTATGCATAAAAGTCGTTGGAAAAGGAATCCTGAAAGGTAAAATATACTCGTCTATGGGGGTTATTTGTGAAGATATCCTGGTGGAAAATGTAACACCATGTGAAACAACCATAGAGAAAGATATCATTATCGATACCCAGAAAATATCTCATCCGCAAGATAATGAGATTAAAGCTACGGTAGTTACTGACAGCTACATCTGGAATAAAAGATGTTTTCCGCTAACTTTTATCTTTGAAGATGAGATGATACACTTAAAAACCTCTTTGCCTGTTCTACTTTTTTCCAAGATGACTTCCGGAGGAAAAAAGAAAAGGTTATCTTTTATGGTAACAAGGAGTGATAATAATCGAGTTGATATTTCTATATCCATTCCTGAGAATTTGAAAAAGTATGTAACAGTGCATAAGTCAAAAGAAAATCAAAATCAATGGGAAATTGAGTTTGATGCGACAAAAGTCAATCCGGAAGAGATTAGCCATATATCCGGCATGATTAAAATTAAAGATAAGATTTCTAACATGGAGGAGCAAATCCCACTTATAGCAGAAATTGGAGGAAATAAATGACAGAGATAACAACATTATTTGAACTTGTGTTTGGATTTTCAGAGCGGATAGATATTACCGGTAGAGTAATAATCTATCTTATATGGTGTTTATTTGGCTTAGGTGTTATTGACCTTGTATTCTATTGGGTAATGATTAAATATGAAAAGATAAGTCTAAAAGAAGTAGTGAATAGATTTAACCATATCTCTAATCCTAATGCTGAAGATATAAATACATTAAAAGATGAATTGATTGGAGAACCACTTCTTCATCTACCTGTTATTGTTAATAAACTTGATTCACTCCTTAGACAGAAGTGGATTTCTGCGGCAGAAAATAGGATTAAAGAGATGGTGAGCATTCGGGACAGGGGAGGAGAGATTAATCATGATGCCTTAGCCGAGATTTTAGGTAGCAGACATGCTCTGAAGGCTGGATTTGTTAGATATTTACTCAGTAGTTTGGTTATATTAGGTTTAATGGGAACCTCATGGGGATTAGGTAATTGCGTAACTAAATTACAACCTGTAATTGCCGCCATGTCACACTTAGAAAAAACTACAACCTCCTCAAATTTATATCATCCCATGGGTGAAGCTTTCGGTGGGATGAGTACTGCCTTTGCCACAACATTAGCCGGTTTATTCTCAACACTTATTTTAGCCTTCCTTTATTATCGGTTTAATAGATACCAGACTTCATTTTTGACAGAATTAGAAGATTTTACAACTACTTCCCTTATTCCCACCTTTTTCCCTAAAAAAGAGGTTGCCATTCTGAAACTCTCTGATACATTCAAGGGAAGTGCAGATACTATGTCCATAACCTCCAAAATGTTAGCCGAAGCATCCATTCTAATGACATCAAGATTAGACCAACTTGATGGCTTTGCAAGAAACTTTGGTGAAGCAACCACAACCTTAGTAGAAGGGATGAAAGATATGACTAATATCAGACACTATATAGATAAGATAGGTGAGATTAATACTAACCTTAAGGAATTATTAACTGAAACCACCTTACTTTCCCTTCAGAAAGAAAGTGTAGAAATAAAAGACATTATTAGCAGGTTTGAAATTTCTCTGCAAGAGCTTTCTGAGAACTTAAATAGCACCATTAAAACTACCAATGAAGAATTTAGCAAAAACTTAGATGGGATATTAGAAGAAAATAGACATCAAGTCGAAAAAATCTTTTCTGTACAAAAAGAGCTAACAGACACATTGCAAAGGATAGTAGACGAATTTAATCGGAAAGCAGGTCAAGAGGAAAAGCAAGGTGAAATATTAAAAGATTTATCTCAAAATATTAAGGAACTGAATGGCTTTCTTTCAAAAATGGCTGTAGAAGAAAAGAATAGGATGTTTATTATTATAGCTGTTATAGCCGGTATAATTTTTGCATTGGGATTCCTGTTTTTTGCAAGGTAGTGGTTTATGAGACATTTGAATTTAGTGGGATAGGGAAACATCTGTCCGTCAAGCGAGGGACATTCAATGTCGTAGGGGCAGGCCACCGTGCCTGCCCTCTGTCTCTCAGTAAACAACAGCAATAGAGCAAACCAGAAGGAAGATAGATAAAGATGAACTTAAGAAAACAACAAGGTGATTTGGTAAATATATGGCCAGCCTTTGCTGATGTAGCTATGTTTATGGTTTTAATTTTGACATTCTTTTTCTTCTTTCAGTTTTTAATAATTGCCGATAGGTTAGCCGATAGGTTACTTGTTGTAAATAACCAGCAGAAAATGCGTAACATATTTGAGGAGAACTTTAAAGAGGAAATAAATAAGACTATTACTATTGAGGAGAATGGGAATATCCAAAGATTTAAATTTTCTGATAGAATGCTTTTTGATACTGGCAAAGCAGAGATAAAAGAACAAGGGAAAGATCTCCTTGGAGAAGTTAGGGATATTCTAAAGCAAAATACCCACTTATACCAAAGGATTCAAATTGAAGGATATACCGATGATGTCCCTATCAACAATAAAAATTTCAACTCTAATTGGCAACTTTCTTCAGCAAGAGCAACAGAAATAGTAGAGTTTTTTGCACCAAAAGAGAAAGAATCAGCGGAAACTTATCAAGATAAGATAAACCCTGGATCGCTTTCTGCAACAGGCTTTTCTCAATATCAACCAGCTACTTCAAGCACTACTGAAACAGGTAAAGCAATGAATAGACGAATAGAGATAGTGCTGGTCTATTCTGAGAAGAGTAAGTGAAGAGCTAAGCTCAGTGTAATATCTGCTAAGGCAGCGTAACAAAATAACCTGAACATATATGCAATCCGATAAACAAATTGACATAACAGTTGTAGGGACAGGGCTTGTCCCTGTCCGAAAAGGCAACGAACAATCGCAAAAGTTGTAGACAACCACAAAGCCAGATCAAACGGACACCCACAAGGGGATGTCCCTACAAGAAAGGATATATGTCAACTTAATTAATGGATTGCATATATTCTTGTTTTTTTGTATAATGAGCGTATGGGAACACAAGAACATTTTTGATTAGTTTATTTTATTACAATGACTAAGTGAAAAAAGGAGGAAAAGCACAATGGGAAAAGGTAATATTTTGGTGTTGGGGGGATTTCTGGTGGTATTAATACTTGGGGTAATTGCTTTATGGAAATTTCAGGTAGTTAATATTACAGGACCAGGGGGAATAAAGATAGAAGCTAAAAACAAACCAAAGGAGGGCAGTAAAATACCACAAGAGGTTGTTGAAGAAGGTGCAGAAAAGATTCCTTCAACAATACCAACAATTCCAAAGAAAGAGGCTGAAAAAGAATCAAAGAAGGAAGAGATATCTCTAACCGGTTGTATTACCTCTCCGTCCTCTAGCAGTCAAGTTGCAAGATGGTTTCAGGTAGAAGGGACTATCCATGGTCAACACCGGCACCTTTGGATTGTAGAGCGTATTGGACAATTATACTGGCCTAAGAAACCGAAGTTGAAACCACAAAATGGTCGCTGGGCAGGAGAAGTAAATGAGGGTGGATGGCCTCCAGGAGGAAGGCTTGAAATTCTGCTGGTTGATGTGTCCAATAAGGTGGACAGGAAATTTTGCGAGTGGTTGAGAAACGGTCATCAGACTGGACACTATCCGGGGCTTCACAGTGAGGAGATTAAAGATGCTAATATTCTTGACTTCAAAGAATATCAACTGATAACAGAATGAGAGTGATGAGACCTATCAAACCAAAAAGTAATTATATGAAGAAAAAACTGCTGATGCGAATAATTGGATTAATCTGGATGATACACATAGCAATTCCAGCAGCAGGTGTTGACCTAATCTATATGCGAAGCTATGATGACCGTAGTTGGTCTAATCAATTGCAGCAAAACGATAGAGTCATGATATACACCCATGGGATTATCTCCAGGGCTAAGGAAATTAGTGATAATAATGCTGGATTTTTAAGAGAATTTGCAGAACAGAGGGGTTGTAACAAAAGTAGTTGTGTTTGAATATGCCCCAAGGCGTTTTTATCTAGGTGATTTGGCGACAAAATGGAATGCTAACGCTGCAGGATATAGGTTAGTTGAAGCTACAGGGGAGATTATCTCAAAAACTGGAATCTATCCTACTCTTTTAGCTCACAGTAATGGAACTACTATTACCAATAAGGCATCATATTTCATGCAAGGAAAAGGGTCTTATCTTCCATTGCTGCAGCCTACTGAAATAATGACCAAAGCAAGATGGAAGGAAGTTATTCTGGTAGGTTCAAATATACATTTTTCTACAGATCTAAGATGTCTGGAAGCATCTGTAGTTGGACGAACACCTTGGGGAGAAAAGGCAGTATATAACCTTGTGTCTGGAGGGGATATTGTTAATAAACTTATCCAGGGGATGGGGGCAGAATCTCTATTGGGGTCAGCAGGTGATTTATTGGTGAAGCTTATTGATAAACCAACACCAACAGGGGTCCTTGCTTTAGGGAATAAAAGAAATATAGATATGGGAAATGACATAAGGCATACTGAGTGGTTTACGCCTAATCTATTCTCAAGATATAAAGAGAAACTTCCACCATCATCTTCTCCTTCTAATCCAGAGTCTATTAAGTCTATCAAGGAATCATTTGGGGGTATAGATTTTTCCTCAATTCAATTAGATTATATCGCAGGATACCCTGAACTCAGTACATTTAAGTATGTGATAAAAGCCCAAAAAGCAGGAAAAGACAATAAAGTTATAGACATTGCAGACGCCTCACAATTATCATTGAATGCACTTTTTATTGGATTAGCTGTACCGAATCACAAATTTTGGGTAAATTTGAACAAGTGGGAACCAAAAAGGATAGTAGATGAAAGTGTAGGAAAAACCGATGTAGGAAAAATCTTGTTAGAAGCAGACCTCAGGCTAAAGAAAGATTCTTGTAGATTAACTGACCCTCGCAATTCAGATATTGGTCGGATTTATTGGAATCGGCTACAAGCAAAAACTCATGCTACTACTAATAAAAATAACCAAATTGTGGCTATGACAAGATTTTGGATTGTTCCAGGAGAAGTCCTTGTCTATGAAAATGATAATGAGGTATATATCCATAAGGCTACATTAAATGTTTGCTTAGAATCAGAATATTTTGCATCTCGTGGTGAAGATAACAGCAGGCTTTCTCAACAAATATCTCAAGAAATGCAGGAGTATTCTGCTAAACTAACCAAAGAATTAATACTTCCACATTTAATTCATGAAATAAATTATAGTGATAATTATGCTGATTTAAGACAAGTATTCCATTCCATAATACTTGCTCAATGGTATAAAGAAAAATTCAGATATAGAGATGGGTTATTTTCTGAGCTTATAGATACTGGAGATGTAAGTGAATTCAAGAGTAGGCAACCATGGAACGGTAAAGAGATATGGGAAAGATTTGTTCATTCTTTTGACCACGGTGAATATTCATTTGAGGAGACCAGTACTGAGAGAAAGGGTAATTGTATAATTACACATTCCACATGCTATTTCAGTGGTGGAGTTGATTTCACAAATATAAAAATTACAACACTTGGGGATTTAGTGCCAAAAATTAAGGCTTTGATAGTAGAAGCTATCTATACACCTGTTGGAAGCTATATTAATAATAACTACTTCTTTGGTGATATCCATATTTTAGATAAAGATTCTTATGAGCGTGGAGGTGGTGGAGACCATGGGGGAAGTGGTGGAGGTGATGATGATGGCGATAGGAATGAGGGACATGGACATCCACATGGACATGGACATGGACACGGAACTGAATCAGCCAATTCTGAAGATAATGACCAACAGACTGAAATTCTTGCTCTACTAATAATATTAGGCACTGCTTCTTTTTTAATTATTGGAATTACTGCTTTTTTATTAACAAGAAAACCAACTACTAAAACTAACTACACAGATTATCCCTCAGATGATGATTTTATTTACTAAGGCAGCCGAGGAATTCATAAATCCCTGGTAAGCGTTCAGATATTAGGTATCAGGTAGGAAAGGAATAGGAGTTAGAGAAAAACTCTTCTCTCCTCTCTCCTTCCTGCCTGACACCTAATACCTGATATTTGATACCTGAACACCTGCTTATTTTCCGACAAACACATCTTCACTTACAGACTCCACAACAAACCTTAAGGTATCCTTACTCAAATCTATATCCTGAATCTGTGAAGGTGATACTACTGCTCAGTCATCATTAAAGTTTAGGATTAAACATGTTGATATTCCAACGATGCTCGGAGGAAATTGAAGTCATTATATCCTAACACTCGACAGGCTGTTACGGAATGGATAATCAGCGTTAACACCATACCGCATAGAGTCCTTCCTTTCGGAAGGACTCCAGAATATAGTGCCTGCTGATGAGATTAGCACAACATACTGTATGACTCTCGTGTCGAATTCCCATTCCGTAACAGCCTGTCGAGTAACATTTAATTGTGACACAGCACTATACTTCCATTGGCTTTTCACCAAACTGTTTTTTCCATTTTTGGATGATATCCTCTACAATCTCCAATTCATGGTGAAGGGATTCAATCCTTTCCTGAACAGGATCAGGGAGGTTGCTATGGTCAAGGGGGGCACGAATAATCTTTTCTCCATCCTGTCGGACAATCCTTCCGGGTACACCAACAACAGTACAGTTGTCAGGTACAGGCTTTAGAACTACACTCCCTGCCCCAATTCGTACATTGTTTCCCACAGTAATCGGACCAAGCACCACTGCCCCGGCTCCAACAACCACATTATTTCCAATAGTGGGATGCCTCTTGCCTGTTTCCTTGCCTGTGCCGGCTAAAGAGACACCCTGGTACAGAAGTACATAATCTCCAATCTCTGTTGTCTCTCCAATAACCACACCCATCCCATGGTCAATAAAGAATCCCTTTCCAATCCTTGCCCCGGGATGAATCTCTATACCTGTAAAGAACCTGCTCATCTGGGAGATAATCCTTGGCAACAAGGGAATCCTTAACTTAACATGTAAAAAATGGGCAATCCTGTGAAGAATAAGTGCGTGAAGCCCTGAGTAGCACAATAAAACCTCAAGTGTGTTTCTTGCTGCCGGATCCCTTTCAAATACGGATTTTATATCATCAATAATGGTCATTTTATCACCTCAAGGGTAAGCGTTCAGCCAAATAGCTGATACAATAATACCAGAAATGTCATCAAAAATCAAGGAAAATTATCAATATCTGGTAATTGGCCAATGATTGGTTGTGTGGTTGCGAACAGAGCCTGCCCCCCTGCATTCGCAGGGGCAGGCTCTGCGAATGCAGGGGAATAAACTTGCCAGAGATGCTATCTCCAATCGTTCAAATCAAAAAATATATTGCCATCCATGTTAAATTATGGTATAATAATTTGTAAGCGTTCAGCAGTTACAACAAAGGGGTGAAAAAATGACCAATGTAGAAATAGCCAAAGTATTATTTAAAACAGGTGAGATGCTGGAGGTTCTTGGACAGGCGTATGATGCCTTTCCTCACTATCGGATAGCAGAGATGATAGAGGGATTGGAAGAGGATGTGGTTGGTATATATCGGGATGGGAAGTTATCTGATCTGCCGGGGATAAATGCAAAGCTTGCCAATAAGGTTGAAGAATTAATCAAAACAGGAAAATTAAGTCAATACGAAGAATTGCTATCAGATATGCCTGAATGGCTGATAGATGTCTTGGATATTCCGTGTATGGATGCCAAAAAGGCAGCTGCTATCTGGCAATCCTTAAATATTGCCAGTATCGAGGAGCTTGAACGGGCAGCCAAGCGATATGAACTGCAAAAGCTGCCAGGGTTTGATGCCAAGGCAGAGATTAACCTTTTGCGCGGCATAAACCTGACCTTAGCCTCTAAGGCTGAAAAGGTACTGCTTGGGATTGCCCTGCCTATGGCTCGCAGGATAGCTTATAATTTGCTGGAAATGCCTGAGGTTGAAAGGGTAGAATGGAGCGGCAGCTTAAGACGCGGCAAGGAGATTGTGGGTGATATAGACCTATTGGTGGAGACAAATACCCCGACATTAGTAATAAAGGAATTTTTGAGACGGTTTCCACCCTTAAGGGTTATTGAACAAACAAAAAATAGAATTATTGTCCTGAATAAGGAAGGGATACGGGTTGAAATTAGTGGATTATCTTCTCATGAGTTTGTCCCGCTGCTTCATTTTACTACAGGGTCAAAAACTTACATCGCTAATTTGAATAAACATGCTGACGATCATGGGCTTGAGATAAAAGAGAATGGGCTTTATCGAAAGGATACGAATAAGAGATTTCTTTGTGATACTGAGGAGGAGATCTATGATATTCTTGGACTTCAATATATTCCTCCGGAATTAAGAGAAGGCAATGATGAGATTGCTATGGCAAAGGAGAATGCTATCCCTAACCTGATTAACATGAATGACTTAAAGGGTGATTTGCATGTTCATTCAAGCTGGAGTGACGGGGCATCATCAATTGAAGAAATAGCTCAGTGGGCAAAGGGAAAGGGATATAAGTATGTAGGTATTTGCGACCATTTCAGGACTCAATCATCTAAGAGAAAGGGGATTAAGCTTGAGGATGTAAGGCATTATATCGAACATATAAAGCATCTTAATGAAAGGAATTACGATTTTAAGATTTTAGCCGGTCTTGAGGTAGAGATACAAAGGGATGGTGAATTGGGGATAACAGAAGATGAGCTTACCTCGTTTGATTTTGTGGTTGGGGCAGTTCATTCAGGGTTTGAGGAGGGGATTGAGGCTGTAACAAACAGGCTTATCAGGGGATGCAATCACCCCTTGATAGATATTATTGCTCATCCCGCGTCAAGAATAATTGGACAAAGGGATGTGTTTGTTAATATGGAAAGATTATTTAAGGCTGCAACAGTAACACATACTGTCTTAGAGGTAAATTCTTATATTGCCAGGGTTGATCTGCCTGATATATACATTCGGCAGGCAAAGAGCTATGGGATACGGTTTGCCATAAATACAGATGCCCATATCATAGACGAGCTTTCTATGCTTGAATACGGGGTGTTCACGGCAAGAAGGGGCTGGCTTGAGCCAAGAAATGTGATAAATACCTCTGAATATGAAGAGCTTTGTCATACATTGAAAAGGAATCGGGGTGTTAGTCGAATAGCCTTGTAGGGGCGAACCTATGTGTTCGCCCTTGTGTTCGCCCTTGTGTTCGCCCTCTTTTTATTTGGGCAGACACTCAGATAAGTCTGAGGGCAGACACTCAGGTCTGCCCCTACGGCAGCAGCCTCATTATCATTCCTGCAGAATATCCTGCTCCAAAACCATTATCAATATTTACTACAGTAATTCCGGGTGCACAGGAATTAAGCATAGCCAATAAGGCAGCAAGCCCATGGAAGCTGGCACCATATCCTATACTTGTGGGAACAGCTATTACAGGTACGGCTACTAATCCGCTTACTACGCTGGCAAGTGCACCCTCCATGCCGGCTACAACAATAATTACAGAAGCAGCCCTCAATTTATCAGATCTATTAAGCAGGCGATGGATACCTGCTACGCCAACATCATACAGCCTTTCTACTCCTATGCCAAACATCTCAGTTGTAACTGCTGCCTCTTCAGCTACAGGGATGTCAGTAGTACCACCGCTTACAACTAATACCCTTGCCTCTGGACAGGGGTGTTTGAGGGAATCGGGAATTGCGAATTGCGAATTGCGAATCGGTAATGGCAGCTCCTCCGGCATCTGAGGGTGTTTGAGGGCAATTATTCTTGCCTGTTCATAATAAATCAAGCGGCTGTCTATCTCTAACAAGGTCTGATACACATCCCTTGTTGTTCGGGTAATCATGATATCACTTTCTTTATCAAGTAAAAGGCGAACAATTTTTGTCAACTCTTCAATACTTTTCCCTGCTCCGAATATAACCTCTGGAAATCCACATCGCAAACCTCGATGATGGTCAATACAGGCAAAGGCAGCGTCAGTGGGATTCATCTTTATCTCTTCATATGACAGGCACTTGAGTTGTTCAAGAGCAGTATTTATCTCTATATTTCCCTCCTTTACCTTTTTCAGGATATGTTCAATCCTTTCAATGTTCATTTGATGCTCCATTTATTGCTAGTAACTATTCAGGCATACAGAATTCAGGAGTCAGAATACAGAATGAAGACGGCGACCACAAGGGTCGCAGCTACAAGTTTCTCACGAATAGCTGTAGCTGCAGGGCTTGTCCCTGCCATAATCATTCCTATGCCTGAAT
>JAHIZN010000143.1 GCA_018814245.1 bacterium | reverse complement strand
CTACTCAGGCATACAGAATTCAGGAGTCAGAATTCAGAATAGCTCCAGAGTAAGCCTATAAATCCCATTATTTCTCTCTCAATATCCCCATATTTCCTGAGAAAACTATCATAGCAGGTGTTCTCATTCTGACTACTGACTCCTGAATTCTGTATTCTTGCTGCCTAAGTAGCTACAAATGTGCTTAAAATAACAATAGCTGAGTAGTTACAATTAATCGTCAATTATTTTCCCTATAGATTACACCCTTTGTGGCTCTTTCTTCTTTCGTTACAAAGTAGCTACCTATTTGAGGCAAAAAAAGCCAATATATTATTCCCTCATTTTGGGCAGGCACACGAACCTGCCTCTACAGCCTGTTGCCCTCGGATTATAATCTGAATAACTTCCTCTATCCTGCTAATGTCAAGGGTGGTATTTTTGCATGGTCCGTCTGGTTTTTGGTTGAGTATTCCTACTACAGGTAATGGATATACATCATGAATGCCTGATTCAAGCTCTCGTTCACAACCAACAGCAATAATTAATCCTGGCTGGTATTCTCTGATTATTGCTCGTGCAAGTGTGCCGCCAGGGGCAACAGATAGCCTGATATGGTATTTCTCTGAGAAATGGATCAAATCCTTAATAATACATTTGCCGCATCTTCGACAGTTTTTGACCTGACTTGTAATCCTGAATTCGCAAGTATAGTTCTGCAGGCAGTGTGGAATCAGGAGAAGCAGGTGTTCACTCTTAAGATTGGGTGGAATATTGGCTAATACTAATTGATTGTTTGTTCGGATAAACCACTGACAAACCCTATCCTGAGGCAGCCTCAATAATCGCATAAAAACAAGTATGATTGAAAACAAAATATTGATCAATAATCGCATTTTATTCACCCTGCAATGATAATCAGACTGTTAGTTTATTATAACATAGATGTTTGTTTTTTGCAAGAAATTTGCCTCGCAAGCAGCAATTCTAATTTTAACCACAAAGGCACGAAGAATGAATGATGGAGTAGCACGCGGATAACATAGATGAAACGGATTTTTCTCTTTATCTGTGCAAATCTTGGTAGTGTCTGTAAATAGCTAACTCTTGGTGGATAGGTGAAATATCCCTTATCTATAAGCTGATAAGCGACCGCAAGGGTCGCAGCTACAAAGAATCCAATACGCAAGCATGTGCCAATGTAGCTGCAGGGCTTGTCTCTGCTGACACACAAAGGGCGACCGCAAGGGTCGCAGCTACAAAGAATCCAATACACAAGCATGTGCCATGTAGCTGCAGGGCTTGTCCCTGCTGACACACGAAGGGCGACCGCAAGGGTCGCAGCTACAAAGAATCCAATACACAAGCATGTGCCATGTAGCTGCAGGGCTTGTCCCTGCTGACACGCAACAAAGGGCGACCGCAAGGGGTCGCAGCTACAAAGAATCTAATACGCAAGCATGCGCCAATGTAGCTGCAGGGATTGTCCCTGCTGACACACGAAGGGCGACCGCAAGGGTCGCAGCTACAAAGAATCTAATACGCGAGCATGTGCCATGTAGCTGCTCGCCATTATCTTCTAATTGGTACTTCATCACACACTGTCCAATAATTGGACATGTGTCCATGAATTAGACACATATACATAATATGTTGCAATCATAAAACTTATGAATTGCCATGCTTGTAGTCCCTATAAGATTTACAGGTTTTAATCATTCTAATAATTAGACACTGTCCAATAAGTGGGCTATACTGGCAGCACAGAGGGTGCAAGCTGGTAAGTTTAATTATGACAATTGGTTGAATCAAATGCGTCTGTCTGATTTTGAGTTTGGCATGAAGTTTGCTATATGTATGGCAAGATGATGCAAATAAAAAGTGAGCAACAATTATTTGTGGTTTAAGAGACCGCAGAAGGATATGGAATTATGAAGGTATTAATGTTATCAATATTTATATTAGCCTTGATTATTCTTAATATTTCGTTTTTCTGTATGCCTTCTGTAGCATCGATAAATAAAGGGTACAAGGCAAAGGTATGTATACCACATTCATCGGGTAGGACAGGTTAATTAGAAATTTTCTTATGAAGCCTGTTCTACTCATGTGAATGTGGTTTTTTTTCATAAAAGATGTTTGTAACTCTTTAGGAGGTGATAGTAAAAAAAAGGATTTTTCTCCAACTTCATGGTTCTGGAAGAAGTAAGTTGTTTTGAGGTTTACACCTCACACCCAAAAAGCAACAAATTCAAAAAGTTCCAAAAGTAGCAAGGAGAAAGCAAAAAATGAAGAAGTTATTAGTTAGCGTAATAGCAATCGCAGTAACAAGTGGAGTAGCATTCGCAGCAGATATGCAGCAAGAAGATGCATCAGTTGGTTTGAGCGTTCCTCAAATTATTGAGCTGGTTGGAATTGATATGTCAGAGACCGTTACACCGGGTCCAGAGGATTATGCCAGAGACTTGAAGGTAGCAAGGATAGTGAATAACAGTGGAAATAATAACACTGGTAATGAAGTAGCTATTGATAATGCTATGATGGATGCAAATGATGATCTTGGCAAAGGCTTTGCAGAAAGAACATCAGCTCTGGAGATGACAATATTCACCAATGCTCAGGATGGGGCAGCTCTTTATGTTCATGGTTTACAGCCAGCTACTCAGCAGAACATTTTAAGATTGGAAGATACCTATGTGTCAATCTGCACAGAAAAGACTTACATCTTGCAGAACGACTTAGAAGGTGCTTATGCCAATGCATGTTCAATGGCAGTCGCTGAGACAGCAGCCGTATCATCACCATCAGATACAGTTAGGATTGATAATAATCCGAGAAATGGTAGTGGTGGTTCCACGGTTGATGGCTTGGATTTCCAGCTGAGTACTAATGCAACAGAGAAAGCAGCATCTTCATGGCTTCGTATCCATAATCAGGCACAACACCTCTTTGAGGTTAAAATGTCCACAAAGGCACCAAGATTAGTTGTTGTCAACCTTGGTATTGCCAATTTAGCCAGATACACAGAGGGTAATTACACAAATACATTGACATTTACCCTTATGCCAATCGTTGGTTAATGTGGACTTAAGTTTTGTCTGAATTTAACAGATTGTTTTATTATATAATTATTGTAGGTTAGGCTAACTTTTTCTGGAACATGAAAGAAAAATCCTTTTTTAACCGTAGGGGTGGGCTTCGAACCCACCCCTACAATAAAAAAAAATTAAGATGGAGGTGTACAGACAATGAATTTTTCAGGAATCACGCATTCACAATCTATACGAAACTAAAGTATTGTGAAAGAGCGTGATTTTTTTTGTGCTAAAACGATGAGTGTTACATACAAAAATGTGCTTGGTTTAATAGTGGTATATTGAGCCGAGCAAAAAGATGAATGTGGTATACAAAAGAACAACCGTAAATTACTCGATGAATGTGGTATGCACCGCAGGTGTCTGATCACCCTGTCATAAATAATGTAGAGACGCAATATGTTGCGTCTCTACATTAGGTGTATTATTAAAATCACGAGGTTATGAACATGTCTTTTAGTACAACATGTTCATAACCTCGTGATTTTTTTTGTCAAAAACAGAATAAGGATTCGGGAGAGGTAAGAGATCACCCTCCCTGCTCTTATTATCCCGAGTCCTGCTTTTAGGAAAAAAATTATAAATTATGAATTATGAATTGTAACTACTCAGCTACTGTGATTTTTTAGTGGATTATTAGCCAGCAGCTATTGCAACGAGAAGAGAAAGAACCACAAAGGGTGTAAATCTTAAGAGAAGAACCCTTGTCAACGGCTCTTCTTGTTTGCAATTACTCCTGTTTTGCTGCAATTATTTTCCCTAAGTTTACACCCTTTGTGGTTCTTTCCCTG
>JAHIZN010000142.1 GCA_018814245.1 bacterium | reverse complement strand
CTTAGGCAGCAAGAATACAGAATTCAGGAGTCAGGAGTCAGAATGAGAACACCTGCTATGATAGTTTTCTCAGGAAATATGGGGATATTGAGAGAGAAATAATGGGATTTATAGGCTTACTCTGGAGCTATTCTGAATTCTGACTCCTGAATTCTGTATACCTGAGTAGTTACATTATATTCAGGAAAGGAGACAATGAATGACTGAGGAAGAAAAATATCATCGGGTTAGTCCAGATCTATCAGAGGAAGAGTTTTTATTGTTTCAGCGATATATTGCAGATAATGCAGGACTTTTTCTTGATGACAGCAAGCTTGACACACTGAGGACAGCCCTTTTAGCAAGGACTACTGCCTTAAACCTGAAGGATTATCGGGAGTATTACCGTTTTATCAATTTTAACCCAAGAGGCGAGGAAGAGTTTAAGGAATTAATGAATCTTCTAACTGTTGGAGAGACATATTTCTTCCGTGATGCCAAACATTTTGAGATCCTTGATAAATATATCCTGCCGGATGTTATTAAATATAAAAAAGAAATGGGAGATAATAGTATCAGGATATGGAGTGCAGGCTGCTCAACAGGGGAAGAGCCTTATTCTATAGCTATGTTTCTTCTTGGAAATCTGACCATTCCTTCCTTGTGGGATATAGAGATTCTGGCTACAGATGTGAGCACCAAGGCACTGCAAAAGGCAAGGGACGGTGTTTATACCAAATGGTCGCTTCGGGCAATAGACAGAAAGTATACCCAGAAGTATTTTACTACAACGGAAAATAGATTTTTACTGAATGATGAAATAAAAAAGATGGTCAAATTTGAATATTTTAATCTTATCCGTGAACCATATCCACTCACAAAGATGGGTAATTATTGGGATATTATTCTTTGCAAGAATGTAACCATATACTTTAAGGTAGATTCTACCCGAAGGGTTATTCATGACTTTTATCAGAGTTTGCGGGATGGCGGCACCCTTTTCATAGGGATGTCAGAGTCGCTTTTTCAGATATCAGATGAATTTAACCTGATTGAACATGATAATTGCTTTCTTTATAAAAAGATTACTGGTCAGGAAAAACCTACAGGGTATAAACGAGAAATAAAGATACCAACAGTCAAAAAGATCGATGTTGAAAGTGCAGATACTATTTTTAATCGCGCCAAGGGTTATTTTAAGGCAAAACATTATGACCGGGCAATTGTAGAGTTGGGGAAGGTTATTCGTATTAAATCCACGCATACAGATGCCAGATTAATGTTGGCAGATATTTATGCTAATGAGGAAAGATATGTAGAGGCAGAAGATGAGTGCCGTAAGGTGATTGAGCTAAACTCATTATTACCGGCTGCTCATTGTCTTTTGGGGGTGGTGCTGGGCAAACAGAAAATAACAACAGAGGCAATCCCTGAACTAAAAAAGGCTATTTATCTTGATCAGGATCTTGCCATTGCCCATCTTCATCTGGCTAATCTGTATTATGATAATAAAGATTATAATCACTCGGCAAGAGAGTTTAAGAATGTGTTGAGGCTGCTGGAAAAAGACATGGATACAGAGGTTGGGCTGTCAGATGGTGGATTTTCACAAGAGATCCTTCTTTTCCAGGCAAAGAAAGGAATTTCTAAATTGAGCATGACACAGGAATAGTTGAGGCAGCATATATGGAAAAGGTAATATGCAGTAATCGAAAGGCTTATTATGAACATGAGATACTTGAGACATTGGAAGCCGGAATACAACTTTTGGGTACAGAAATTAAGTCCTTGCGTACAAATCAGGTATCGCTGAATGATAGTTTTGCTCAGATAAGAAATAATGAAGCTTTTTTGGTGAATGCAAATATTGCTCAGTACACCTTTGGGAATCGTGCAAATCACGAGCCAACTCGTGTCCGAAAGCTGCTTCTTCATAAAACTGAGATTGCCCGTTTGCTTGGTAAGACTAAAGAAAAAGGACTTACATTAATTCCATTAAAACTATACTTTAAGTCTGGAAGGGCAAAGGTGGAATTGGGATTGGCAAAGGGTAAAAAAGTTCATGATAAACGAGAAACTATCAAGAAAAAGATAAATGACCGGGAAATAGGAAGAGTGATGAAGCATTATCGGTAGTGCTGCGTCATCATTAAAGTTTAGGATTAAGCATGTGTCACTACTGCAGGAGTCTCCTGTTCTGAGGAGTAAGCTACAGACAGATCGACTTGTGATTCTGTTTTATTTCTGCAGATTCGCGATTCGCAATTCGAGATTCGCGATCCAAAAAAAGGGGGCGTAAAGGTTTCGACGGGGATGTTTTAGGGATATAGGTTGCGTACCGAGGAGCTGCCAGGCCTCGTAAAAAGGCAGAGCTTTATAATTGCCGATGATTACAACGAATTGGCTCTCGCAGCTTAGTTAGCTGCGCATCCTGGTAGTTCTTTGCCTGTGAGACTATTATAGGGTGTAAATTAGCAGGCTGGCTAATCCTTGGATCTTGCTTAGGCAGGGGTTAGTAAGACAAAACAAGCTGGCATCTTTAGGATTCTGCCTGTGGAAGCTTGAAGATGTGAGATTAAAACACAGGATATGTGCGTAGTAGCCTTATCTTTAAGTCTTCGGACGTGGGTTCGATTCCCACCGCCTCCACCATTTGATTTAATCGAACTGTACACATGGTTTCCATAATCTGACAATAAAAATGGGTAACCGTTCAGGTAGTGTAAGAAAAGGAGATGTGGGGGATTATGGAGGAGATAAGGAGATATAGGGATTAGAAAAATATGAGGATAATACAACTTATCCCCTTAGGAATGATAACCCTGTAATCTTCCCTTTGATTTTAAGGCATT
>JAHIZN010000141.1 GCA_018814245.1 bacterium | reverse complement strand
TATACATGCCTTGCCGCCTGCTCAATGGTCTGTGGAAACCTTAAGGCTTCAAACAGTTCTGCCAATAAATGGCTGCCATAGATATTGGTGATGTAAAGTGAGTGGTACAAACAAACCACTCCGTTTGATTTGAAGATATGGACAAATGGTGATTTTTCGATTAGCATACTCTTGCCTCGTAATTATAAGCGTTCAATTGGTAGGGACAGGGCTTGTCCCTGTCCTAAGATAGCACGATTTGCTCATATCAATGTCCTAACTGCCCTATTACCCTGCGAAACACAGCCGCCAGATCAAGCATCTTCTCTGGCACACAATCCTGACACCTGACATCAGGGTATTTCCCTTGCCTGAGTATTTGCCGAAACTGCTGATATTTTTCATTATTCCAGATTGCGTGAATATCTTCCTGCAAAAGATTCCCGAATTTAGTATCCAGATAGGAGAACATACAGCATGGCTTTACATCACCTTCAACCGTGATATACATGGAAAACCATGGGAATGAGCAATCTGTTCTCACGCGGAGACGCGGAGGACGCGGAGACGGAGGAGAAATTTTCACGCGGAGACGCGGAGGACGCGGAGAAATAAGGGAAATATCCCCTGATTTGCAGGATGTCTCAGCCAGCAGGTCATTCAGGTTTGTTTTCATGCCAAGCCTTTTGGCAGTATCACTCGCCATTTTTATCTGGCAGATAATCTTATCAGGGGTCAATCCAGCTGTTAACTCATCCCTTTTTTCCTCGATTCCGGCAAGTCCGACTGGTCTGAATGACACTGCATTTACTCTAAGGTCATGGGCAAGCTCAACTATTTGGCTCAATTGGGAGACATTTTTGGATTGAATGACAACCTGAAGGCAGAGATGCGGCAACTGGATATTCAACTTTCGCTTCAATGTCGCCATTGCCCTGATATTTCCAATAACCCTGTCAAACAGATCCAGCCCCCGAATATCCTGATATGTTTCCGGGTCAGCAGCGTCAAGAGACACCTTCAACCTTTTTAGACCACTCATGATCAATTGTTCCGCAGGGATATGAGCAAGAGCCATGCTGCTGGTAGTACTAACAGATGCACCATTTTTGCTGGCGTAGCGGATCATATCGACAAGTGCCGAATTAACCAGCGATTCACCCAACCCGCTCAATGTAAGTCTCAGCGGCTTTATCTGGTCAAATATCTTCTTAAACCCTTCAAATGACATGTGAGACGGGGTATCAACATACTTTTCCCGTTTGCACATTCGACATTTCAGAGGACAAAAGGTCGTTGGTTCAATGATAAGGTGTATGGGTAATGCCCATACCCTTAATGGCTTAAATAATACAGCCAAGCCGGATTGGATATATCTCATCTGCAGAGCACCGGGACAGCCACACCCTCTCCTTCCCTTTGCTGTTGTTCGTAAAAGAAGCTTCCTCCGCGTTCTCCGCGTCTTTGCGTGAGAATTTTCTCTTCTTCCCATTGCTGCAATGCAATCACCTGAGATTCTATTGGAAAATAAAAGGTGCAGAGGTATCGTTCATGAATATTATAATTTCCCGGATTAACAAGTTCAGGGAGGATACCCATGGCCATACCCGGTTCCCACCAGCATAATGGATCCGGTCCATCAAACGACCCATTTAATGCCCATTTGCGGCCAATACACCCACCGCGGCAGATATTCCATCTCGGACAGATGGAGCATTTTCCTGCTGGCTGCTGGTTTTGAAATCTTTGGAACAATTCGGATGCGTAGATATCATCAATAGAATCCCTTAAAATGTTCCCGGCAACAAGCGGCATAAAAACACATGGGGTAACATCCCCATTGCTTTGAATTCGCATGGATGTCTTTCCGCATGGGCAGCCGCTATCAGTCATATATTGCCCGCCAAGCAAAGAGAACAATGGGTCAGGTGTGGTAATAGCTGTACCATTTTTTGACATCTTATTAAAGAAAAACCTGTAACTTTCTTCTAATTCCTGAGGGTTGAGGGTCAACTGTTTATCATATTCACCCCTGCCAACCGGTCTAAAGGTATTCATCCTTAATGAACCGACACCCAGCCCCTCACACATCTCAATCATGCCCTGCAAGGTTTCAGGCTTGCAATTAAGTCGATTGAGACACATTACTATCTCTGTATTCACCTTGCGTTTGACAAGGAGCTTTGCCGCTTGAACAGACTTACTAAATGTCCCCCCATTCATGGAAAGCCTGAAATCATCGTTGGGAGTCGCCTGATGAAAGTCTATCGATACCCCTACATCATTAAATAATTCAGCGCAAGTCTCTGCCATGGCTTCAGTCATAAGCGTACCATTGGTAGTTAATGACTGATTCAGCCCAATCTCTTTGGCATGCCTGGCAATTACCCAGAATTGGGGAAGCATGGTATTCTCGCCGCCGCCATAGTTTATATCCTCTACACCATAATCCTTTAACTTTTTCAATACCCTTATGGCATCATCTACAGATAATTCATCATCTTGATGGCTCATACTGCTGGAATTGTAGCAATGAACACAATTCAGGTTGCATTTTGAGGTATAAGTCCAGCCAACCGTAACAATTTTTTGCTTCGTTAATGTCATTTTTTTCTGTCTCCTTTTTTCATGGTGTCAGACTGGTCTGATCTCAATTCGATTAATCAGCCTGCTTTCATCCCCTCTCTTAATCGCTTGAATATTTGTCTTAATTATATCAATGGTATTTTTTATTGCTTGTGTTGTATACCCTGCCTGATGACAGGTAAGGATAACATTGGAAAGCCTGTTCAGCGGATTTTCCGTAACAATTGGCTCAACAGTCAAAACATCCAGAGACGCCCCTCGAATCCGTTTGTCTTTTAGTACATTTGCCAAGGCATCCTCATCAATAATACCACCCCTTGATGTATTTATCAGCACTGAGTTGGGCTTCATCTGCCGTAACCACTTGCTATCAATAAGGTGATGCGTTTCCTCTGTTAATGGAAGATGCAGGGATATATAATCTGCGTTTGTCATTGCCTCTTCCATTTTATCTAATCCGCCAAGAAAACAGAGCTGCTTTTTCAGCTCCTCATCTACTTTTAAGGGATTTTTGGTAATTCCCCAAACCCTTAAGCCCAAAGCAGCTGCCTTTCTTGCTGCCTCTGTACCAATCATCCCCAGCCCAATTACACATAGGTTACGCTCATTTAATTCGATAAATGGGTTGGAATTTCTCTTCTCCCAATCCCACTGTCCTGTATGGGCAATCTTGTTCCAATAAAGAAGATCCCTTTCCCAGATCAGAATCTGCATCAGAACATACTCGGCAATAGCATTAGCCATTGCTCCTTTTGTGTTGCACACTATAATATTTTCTCTGCTTGCTGCTGCCACATCTATCTGGTCAACGCCTGCCCCCCAGACCTGAATCAATCTCAAACCCTTAATATTCTTAATCAACCCCTCATCTGCCTTCCAGCAAATGAGCACATCAGCCTCTATATGTATAGCATCACCTTGTGCAATGCTTGAGGGAATAGAAATATCCATCACCTCTATTGCCAGAGGTGCTACCTCCTCACAAACGCCTTGAAGCTCTCTTATAACTGCCTGCTGTAACCAGGCATTGCTATCAATCATCAGAACAGCCTTCAATGAAATACTCCTGCAAAGGGCGAACACATAGGTTCGCCCCTACTCCAGATGACGGGGTAGGGTTGTGTTGTAGGGGCAGACCTGCGTGTCTGCCCTGTGATGATGTAGGGGCAGACCTGAGTGTCTGCCCTATGATGATGTAGGGGCAGACCTGAGTGTCTGCCCTGTTCTGTTTAATAATAGCAAGTTTTGTGCCAGCAATAACACAAGCATTCAGCCGTCAGCTATCAGCTGTCAGCCCAGACCATACAATCAAGACAAATGAAGCGTTTTAGGCAGACACATAGGTTGTGCCCCCCTACCTCCATTATGCCATAATGTCTTGTATCCCCCGCTGGCGGAGGTAGTGTGTTGTGCTCTGAAGGCTGACAGCTGAACGATTGCCTGAATATTTTCCTCATTCATAATTTATAATTCATAATTCATAATTTTTAATTATATGCGTGTCCAATTATTGGACATGTCAATAATGTGTGTATCATAATTGGACACCCTTTGGTTTTGCCTGTGAATAAATGCCTAAGTATAGGACAATTTTACACATAACTCATTGGCACAGAAATTGCTTATCATAATTGTTAAGGATATTTGTGTTCATACGGTAATTATTGATCGCCGAGTTGTATTTTTTTCAAGATAAGCAGATATGTCTTATTTGATGGCTCAAGACCAATGGCTGTTTTTATTTCCTTTTTTGCCTCAATAAGCTGTCCATTTTTATAGTACAGGCAGGCTAAATTGGCGTGATTAAATGCCGAGGGGCTAATGCGGACTGCTTTTTTGGAATAGTCAAGGGCGTTGTCCATCTTGCCAAGACTGGCATATATTCTGGCAAGGTTCTCGTATCCCTTGCTGTAGGATTTATCTATGATTATTGATGTTTGGTAGTTATTAATGGCTGTGTCATATTGTTTTTGCTTTTCGTAGATAAGCCCAAGGTTGTTGTATGAGGCAACCATGCTTGGATCAAGGGCAATAGCCATTTTGTACTCAAGGATGGCTTGATCATAAGTCCCTTGTTTTTCGTAGAGTATGCCCATGTTGCTGTGAATCTTGGCAGGATACGGCACAATATCAAGGAGTTTTTTGTATACGGCCATGGCAAGCTCGTATTGATTGGTATCCTGATATTCAATTGCCAGATAATTACATGCCTCTGCATGGTTTGGTGTAATCTCGATTACCCTTTTGAATTCAGCGATAGCCTCATTATGCTGTTTCTTGGCGGAATAGATAGCCCCAAGCCTGAAATGGGCATCAGCAGAGTTTGGGTCTTTTGCCAATACCTTTTGACACCAGTCAAAACGAAGGGAATACGCGTTATTCCAGTCAGCATTGCGTTTGATGGACAATGGGATGTAAATGGCAATGATAATCGCAAGCAACGCTATGGAGGTTTTTTTTCTTTGTTGAGATAGATGATTGATACCTAATGCCAGCAGCAGGCAGAAGCCAACGGATGGAATGTACATAAACCGTTCGGCTACAAAGAATTGCACGAGCGGAAAAATGTTTGATGTCGGCAGATAGTTAATCAGAAACCAGGCAATGGCAAAGCATATTATTGGCAGCCTGCGGTATGAGGTTATCCAGAAGGCGATGATGGTTATCAGAGTCAATGCCCCGGCAAAAACCCCTGGTTCAAGCAGGCTCATGGATATTGGTACCTCGTAATTCATGAACAGGTTAAAAGGAAACATGAGCAGCCGCAAATAGGTAAGGAATGATTTAAGCATGGTGTAAAAAACAGGTAGGTATTCACTGGTAGCGTTTCCTGTAACCATAAGTATATTGTGAGGGCTTGATGCCCTGCCAAAGACATTAAGCTTGATGAAGAAGAGGATAATTAGGATAAACCCTGCCAGAAAGTAGAGCCAGTATCGTTTAAGGATGCTGGTTGTTTTTGACGGCTCAAACAGGAAATGGTACAGGCATATCATTACCGGCAGCCCAACCGCAGCCACCTCTTTGGAAAACATTGCCAGAAAATAAGATGTGATTGATGAGGCAAGGAGCAAGCCCTTTTTAAGGGAGGCAGCGGTAATGCCTTGCAGGTATAAAATAAAGGCAAGGCAATAGAAAAACATTGCCAATAGATCCTTGCGGTGTGATATGACAGAAACAGCCTCACTGTGAACCGGGTGTACGGCAAATAACAGGCTGGTAAGTAAGGCGATTTGCGGCTTTTTGAAGATGATGCAAATAAGCACATAAAGCAAGAGGCAGCAGGCTATATGCAGGATAAGGTTGGTCAGGTGAAACCCAAATGGGTTTAATCCCCAAACATGGTAATCAAAAATATAGGTAATGGTTCTGATATGCCTTGGTGTCCAGTGAAACATCTGTGTCCAGTCCTTGATTCTTTCATCCTCAAGGATGGTCATGGTGTCATCATAAACAAACTCACCCCAGAGGGTGTTGAGGGATGTAATGATGGCTATGGCGGCAAGCAGTATGAATGGTAGCACAGGCTTCCAGCCTGTTAAATTAGCGGCTTGCTGCTGCAGGGTTTGTCTTTGCCCATGCGGCTTTGTGCTTGATTTTTTTTGCTTTTTGGACATTTGGCGGCTCCTTTTGGTTGAATTTACAGTAATAGTTTACCGCAGAGGCGCAAAGACGCAGAGAAAATTACTCCGGTCATCGTTTTCTGTGCTCTCTGCGATGAAGTGTTGTACACAGATTTTAGCATACTGCATGTTGATTTGTCAATAGGGATGTCAAGGAAATTAAAAATTATGAATTAAAAATTAAAAATGGGGAAAGGGATAGAAAATATGGGTGATGTTCCAGAATATATGCAATCCATTAATTAACAGCAATTCTCGGTGAACAAATGCGATATTGATGTTTTTATCCACTACATTCACCAGTGAGTGATATTTGTCATATTCCATATTCAAAACCAGAGAAACAGGTTTTTCTGGTCAAC
>JAHIZN010000140.1 GCA_018814245.1 bacterium | reverse complement strand
GGTTGTATCTATGAAGTTACACCCTTTGTGATTCTTTCTCTGTAAACAAGATTGACATGATTTGGTCTTGAGCATGACCCCAAGAAAAGTCGCTTAATAATTGAATTGAAAATTACGATTCACGGTGAACCAGCACAGGTGAACCTTTATATCTGTTGTTTGCTTCCCGGTTTTACCAATGGCATCTTATCTTTGCACATGGGACAGTTTTGAGGGTCATATGTTTCTACCTTTATAGTAGAAAGGACGGCTGGCTTTATACCTGCGATGGTTATCCCTTCGCTTCTATCAAGAAGTGCTCCGATTCCAACTACTTCTCCCCCAACCCCTTGAACAAGTTGAACAACCTCACGGACAGATCCTCCGGTAGTAATTACATCCTCTACAACTATAATCCGTTCACCTTTTTTTATCTCAAATCCGCGGCGAAGCCTCATCTCTTTTTCTTCCCTTTCTGCAAACAATGCCCTTACCCCAAGTGCTCTGGCAACCTCATAGGCAATAATTATCCCCCCAATAGCCGGACCAATAACTGCATCGACCTTTTGATTCTTAAATCGTTGAGCCAGAGATGCCCCAAAATGGGTAGCATAAATAGGGTATTGAAGAATCTTGGCACACTGAAGGTATTTTCCTGAATGTAATCCGGATGAAAGCGCAAAATGTCCATTTAGCAGTCCTTCTGTCTTGAGTAATAATGAAATGATGTTCCCTTCGATTTGCATGATATTGGTCTCCTTTGACTCCTGACTCCTGAATACCTGAACGATTACCTTTTAATCTGTCACCGAAAGAGGCTGCCCGAATTTCAGCATTACAAAATTCCTCTTGCCATACTGAATAACAATGCGTTCCTCCTGAAGATTAACAACGAATTCTACATCTGTCACCCGTTCATCATTAACCCGTACCCCACCCTGACTAATCAATCTGCGAATATAGCTTTTTGACGGGACAAGCCCTTTTTCGGCAAGCAGGTCTATGAGTTTGACAGCCTCTGTTACACAAATTTCCTGCATCTCATCCGGCAGCCCCTTTTGACCGAACACCCGTTCAAACTCTTCTTGAGCCATTACTGCCTCATCCATTGAATGATAGAACGAAACAAGCTCTCTTGCCAGAAGTTGTTTTGCCTCTTTTGGGTGCAGACACGAGATGCTTTTAACATCAATATCTGTCAATAGCTCAAAGTATTTTGGCATAATCGCATCAGGGATAGACATTATCTTGCCAAACATCTCTTTAGCCGGGTCTTTGACACCAATATAATTACCATAAGATTTACTCATCTTCCTGACCCCATCCGTACCTTCGAGCAGCGGCATGGTAATAACCACTTGTGGGGATTGTCCATAATCTCGTTGCAGATCACGGCCAACAAGGAGATTGAACTTCTGATCTGTTCCGCCAATCTCCACATCTGCCTTAAGACTTACTGAATCATACCCTTGCAGCAGTGGATACAAAAACTCAAGGATAGTTATTTCTTTACCCTCCTTGTATCTCTTGGTAAAATCATCCCTTTCCAGCATTCTGGCAACCGTATAATGGGATGAAAGCTCCATTATCCCTGATACTCCTATTGCCTCAAGCCACTGGCTGTTAAATACAATTGTGGTTTTTTCTCTGTCTAATATCTTAAATACCTGCTCCTGATATGTTGCAGCATTACTTGCAATCTCTTCATGGGAAAGTTTTGGTCTTGTTTGCAGCCTTCCGCTTGGATCACCTATTCTGGCAGTGAAGTCTCCGATAATAAAGATTATCTCATGCCCTAACTCCTGAAGTTGCTTCAGCTTACGAAATATCACGGTATGCCCGAGATGAATATCCGGGGCAGTTGGATCTGCCCCAAACTTTATCCTTAATCGTGTCTTTTTGTCTATCTTTGCCTTTAATTTATCCTCAGATATAATCTCAACCGTACCACGATTGATAATACTTAATTGCTCATTTATTTCCAATTTCATAACCTCCCATTGATTACCCTATTATAACATATAAAATGTAATTATTCAATAACTTTTCTTATGGTTGTCAGCCCAAAGTAAAAATGTCCTGTTCAAGCCTGTGATTACACAGAGAGGGTAGTGCTGCGTCAACTCTCAAGTGTCGGATAGTTAGGATGCAGGGACAAACCTGCCACGACTGTGTGCGGTTTGTAGGGGCAATTCATGAATTGCCCCTACTGTCGCGTCAAATTAAGGTTGACACAACAGTAGTCCATAATAATCAGGACTGGGGGTGACATTTTCAGCAATGATCTTGTTGAAAATATTTGAAGATGAGGAAGCGTTTCAGGCAATACCATGCTGAGTGTTTTTATCAATGGTATTGTTGGTGATGGTGGGGGAGGAGATAATGAGATATAGGGATTAGAGAGATATGAGGATAATACAACTTATCCCCTTGGGAATGATGGCATTGCAAGCTTTCCTTCATTTTTAAGTCCTTGATTATATTATTATCAGCACTATCTCCTCATATCTCCGTATCCCCTTTCTTACGCTTCTGATGCATAGGCTGAACGATTATCTATTTTTGTAGCTGCGACCTGCCAGAGGTGATAGGCAGCCTCACCCTTAAGCTTATCCGATGGGCACTCCCCAGATTTTCAAGTGGACAATAGGCATAATCTAATTGACAGCTCCCAACCCTTCCTCCCAAACCAAGTGTATAATCATTGTCAGGAGTTTTGTGCCCTGTGCGTAAGAATAATATATTTCATAGTTATATTCAAGCCCGGCAACTAACCCTAAATCCTCGTTTTTGTACTTGACCAGATCCCCGGTCAGGAGCAGGCTATTGCTTTTTCGTGCATAAACCTCGCCAGCCATGCCAAATCTCAAACACAATGGAAGGTTATCCCGTTTTTTCTGATACTTGAGCCCTATGCCTGCATTAGCGACAGCCATGGCTGCACTGAATTTTCCCTTTCGGTAGAGCCAGCCCATGTCTAATCCACAGCCTACAGCTGTTTCCCTTTCAGCCAGCTTGCTTGTGATTATCTTCAAGCCGTACCCCATGCAGCCATTTTCTGTTATTTGGTGACCATAAGCCATTATCGCTACCCAATCACTCTGACAATGAATATCTTCTACTGTGCCGTTCTTCCAGTAAATGGGAGACTTGCCGCCATTTAAGCAGGTTAGCCCGCCAGCCAGATAGCCTTTTTGTGTCGGCTGACCATACAGTATGGACGAAACACTTGTATCCATGGGACCATCAATGCAGGAAAAGATTGCCTCCCTGTACCAGCATTTTGCCAGACAGGCAGGGTTGCAGCAGATAGCATCAATGCCGTTGGCAACAGCTGCCTGTGCCCCTGCCATGCCGTTTGCCCTTGCCCCAATCGGAAATCTCAGTACCTCGGCTCCTGTTTCGGCATAAGCCTGCGAGGTTATGGTTAATAAAATAAACAGGAATGCCGTCCTCCCCATGACCTTGCGAAGAGAATACAACCGCAGAGGCACAGAGGCACAGAGGCATAGGGAAAAGGAAAATTGCTGTGCTTTTGTGTCCTTGTGATGTGCCTTTATATCTCTGTGTCTTTGTGCTTCTGCGGTTGTATGCTTCATGTTCCCCTACCTGATAATCACAGCCTTTTTCAATTCCTTAAAATCTCCAGCATTAAAATAAATGATGTATGTGCCGGAGGCAAGGATTTCACTGCCTTCATCCTGTCCATTCCAATCTATCCAATGCTCTCCTGCTGGCTTTACCTCATCCAACAGGGTCTTTACCAGCCGACCGCTGAGGGTGTATATCTTGATATTGACATGCTCCGGCTTGTCCATGATATATCTAATCTGTACAGTCTCTTGTTTGTCAGGATAAAACAGGTTATTATATGGGGTGAATTTTCTTTCAGCCGGCGTGGTTGTAACTGTAGCTGTTATCCAACTGGATGTGCCGTATTCGTTATAGGATCGTAATCGATATGTATAGGCTGCATTGGAGATGAGATGATTAGTATCCTGATAAGCCGTCACATCTTTGCCAACCGTAGTTAGTGGAATAAATCCCTCATCCCCTGTCATTCTCTCCAGCTCAAAACCATCCTCTATTATAGAATCATCCTGCCATGTAATATTTACCTGTGTGCTGGAAACAGCTTTTGCACAAAGATTAAGGAGTGGATTAGGCTTGCCGCTTTGTGGTGTATATCCAGGCATATAGCCGACAAAGGTAGTATAGCTGCCACTCTGTATCAGCCCGCCAATCGGCTGCCCAACAAGCCCGAATGACTGATATTTAGCTGATGAATTCAGCCCGCCTGTTTGGACAACTACCCACCAATCTATGCCAGATGCCTGAGACAGATGGGGGTAGATGATTATTAGTATGATTATCAGGAATCTGAACATGGTAACTCCCGTAGGGGCGAACCTATGTGTTCGCCCTGTGTTCCTATGTGTGTTTGTCCAATATTTCGTTATCAAGGCAGACATCACAGAGGGCAGACACATAGGTCTGCCCCTACGGGGTAAACCTCACATTTGTAGGGGCAAACCTATGTGTTTGCCCTGTTTTTACGAACCTATGTGTTCGCCCTGTTTTTGCCATGGGGTCTCCTGTTTCCTATCTTTCACCACAGGATTTTCCTGATCAAATTCCCATTGGGCAGGATTGTTGATAATATATTCACGGATACGGTTTAATTCATCTTCGTTTCGGATAATATGTTCATAGTATTTGCGTTGCCATAATTTCCCATTAAACGGTTGCCAATGATCTTGTTTTACATTGCGGATATATTCATTAGTTGTCATTGTTTTGAACCATTGCACAATAGACTGTAGGGGCAAACCTATGTGTTTGCCCTGCATTTGCAAACCTATGTGTTTGCCCTGTTTGTCCAACATTTCGTTATCAGGGCAGACATCACAGAGGGCAGACACATAGGTCTGCCCCTACTGGGCGGTAAACCTCACCTCTGCATATCCCTTCCGCTTTGCTACTACTCGATAGTCAAAGGTGGCGTTAGGATTGCTCGTACCTCCAGCAGTTAGCTCCTTTACCACAAAATAGGTGCTGTGCTTTTCGGCAACATACAATCCCCTGCAATCAGAGGTTGGGGTGAAAAAAACCATTATGGGATAATCATCATCAATGGTTACAGTCTTGCGAAATGTTTCATCAAGGGTAATCGTTCCTATGCCATCAGTCAGTGTGCCACACCCAAAATCCTCAAACCAGACACATGGGGATTCGATAGGGTAAAATGTTTGAGTACCCACCACAGCGTTACTTACAGCATTGGAGATAATGCCGGTTACATTCAAATTGTTGAGTGAACTCAGTTTCCCTGTAACACCCAAGTCGCCATTTATTGAAGCATTCTTGACAATCAAATTGCCACTTATGATTGAAGCATCCTTGACAAATAATGAACCATCAGTCATCAATGTAGCAAGTGTCCATAGGTTTCCCAAACTATTGACCATAAATGTTGTAGTTTGCCCAGTAGGATCGTATCCACAAATTAAAGGTCCACCCCCACCAGTTTTATTGGTAATATGAATAGTTGGCGAGGATGAATTATTACAGCCTATTAGCACACTCCCGCCAGCAATGCTATTTCCCGCCATGCCAACATAAATCCCATTACCAGCAGTCGTCCCAATAGAGATCCCCTGCCCGCCAGCAGAGCTTATCCGCATTCCATCCTGTGCAGCTGTACCAATACGAATGCCGTTTGCACCTGTATATTCGATTTCCATGCCATTCTGCGAAGCCGTGCCAATATGGATGCCGTCCTTGCCTGACTGGTGAATCGATACACCGTTTCCACTTGTTACATCTTCAATCTCTATGCCATCTACAGCTGCACAGTGAATCATTATGCCATTCTTATTTGCCTGTGCTATCTCTATGCCATTCCCTGCAACTGTATTAATGAAAATGCCGTTTTTGCCTGCATAGTCAATTCTCATACCATCCTTGCCTGTCTCACGAATCATTATGCCGGATGTGCCTGCACGATCAATCATCACGCCATCTGCCATAGCCTGTCCAATCCTTATGCCAGCCTGTGCAGATGTGCCAATATTGATGCCGTTTGCACCAGCATATTCAATCTCCATGCCATCCTGTGAAGCTGTGCCCACATGAACCCCATCGCCCTCTGCATGGTCAATCATCACTCCGTGCGTACCTGCATGGCCAATCCTTATGCCAGACTGCGTGGTTGTACCAATACGAATACCGTTTTCACCAGCCTGACTAATCACCAGCCCATCTGCACCAGCATATTCAATCTCCATGCCATCCTGTGTGGCTGTGCCCACATGAACCCCATCGCCCTCTGCATGGTCAATCATCACTCCGTGCGTACCTGCATAGCCAATCCTTATGCCCGACTGTGTAGTTTCGCCAATGTTGATGCCATTTGCACCGGCATATCCTATTTCCATGCCATCCTGTGTGGCGGTACCAATGTGAATGCCATCCCCACCTGCCTGATTAATCATCACGCCGTGCGTACCTGCCTGTTCAATCCTTATGCCTGCCTGTGTGGTTTCGCCAATGTTGATGCCATTTGCACCTGCATATCCTATTTCCATGCCATCCTGTGTGGCAGTACCAATGTGAACACCATCCCCATTTGCCTGATCAATCATCACGCCATGCGTACCTGCCTGCCCAATCCTTATGCCCGCCTGCGTGGTTTCGCCAATGTTGATGCCATTTGCACCAGCATATCCTATTTTCATGCCATCCTGTGTGACGGTACCAATGTGAACACCATCCCCATTTGCCTGATTAATCATCATACCATCTTGCCCTGTTGTATTGATATGGATGCCATCCATGCCTGCATTATCAATATCCACTCCATGTTTTGCGGATGCAAGAATGCTAACTCCAGCCAGCCCTGCATTGTAAATCATGATACCAAATGCCCCGGCATTTTTGATATCAATACCATCCATCGTGGTTGTACCAATATTGATGCCGCTCCACCCTGCCTGTTCAATATTCACACCATCATGTCCTGCTTCAATCCGAAGCCCATCACCTGTCCCGGCTGTTATTTTTACCAATGAATCCGTATTGCTTACTGTTCCTGTAATAGTTACGCTGCCGGTGATGGTCAGGCTGCCAAGGTAGTCTGCATCCTCGGCATAGGTGGCTGTGCCGGCTTGTTCTGCATAAGTAGTCGTGCCTACTTGCAGCGAATAGCTTGAGGTGCCGGCATAACTGGCAGTGCCAGCATAGGTAGCTGTCCCGGCATTCATGGCATAGGTAGCTGTGCCTGCATTCACCGCATAGCTTGAGGTGCCGGCATAAGTGGCAGTGCCGGCAATCGTTGCTGTGCCAGCCTTCACGGCATAGGTAGCCGTGCCTGCATTCACCGCATAGCTTGAGGTGCCGGCATAAGTGGCAGTGCCG
>JAHIZN010000139.1 GCA_018814245.1 bacterium | reverse complement strand
TTACCAACCCGGATGGTAAATCTGGAAGTTTAACCAACGGGTTTGCAATAACAGATGGTATTCGCCCTGGCACTATCACAAATCTTGCTGTTGTCGCTACCACCACTACCTCTATTACTCTTACATGGACTGCTTCTGGTGATGATGGATATACAGGTACAGCCACAGGTTATGATCTTAAGATTGCTACATTCACCATCACTGAAGCTAATTGGGATTCAGCTGCACGAATACAAGGTATTGCCAATCCAAAACTATCTGGCGGGACAGAGAGCTTCATTGTGTCTAATCTGTCGTCAGGGGTTACATATTATTTTGCTCTTAAGGCACAGGATGATGCCGGGCTTAAGTCTGTTATCTCCAATGTTGCGAAGGCGGTTACATTAGGTCTAATCTGGCAGAAAGGTGTTTCATATACCTCATGGTGGTATGATAGCTACAATTCTCAGGATTCAGACACCTCAATAGAAAACTTAGGCACAACTGGAACAAAATGGGTATCATTGTTGGTTACATGGTATCAAGATACAAATGTAAGCACGACTATCTATCGGGATACCCAAAGAACGCCTGATGATGCTGGCTTGATTAGGGCTATCAACAAGATTCATTCCTTAGGGATGAAGGTGATGCTGAAACCCCATGTTGACATTAAAGATGATACATGGAGGGGTGCAATAGAACCATCTGACTGGAATGCCTGGTTTGGAAGCTACACGGATTTTATCAATTACTACGCTGACTTTGCTCAGAATAATGGGGTGGAACAGCTCTGTATTGGCTGTGAACTTGAGAAAACTGTCTCTCATGAGACTGAGTGGAGAAAAGTGATAGAAGGGGTAAGAAGTCGATTTACTAAGCCAATTACCTATGCGGCAAACTGGGATGGATATGATAAGGTCAATTTCTGGGATGTCCTGGATTATGCTGGAGTAGATGCTTATTATCCATTGACCGATAAGGATAATCCAACCATTCCTGAATTGATGGAAGGATGTAATAAGTGGGCAGGCAGTCTTACCCTCTGGCAACAGACTATCAATAAGCCGGTGATATTTGCCGAGATTGGTTATAGAAGCATAGATGGAGTAAATAAACACCCCTGGGAATGGACAGGGACAGGGACAATAGACCTGCAGGAACAGGCAGATTGTTATGAGTCTGCATTTCAGGTATTCTGGGGTAAACCATGGTTTTATGGGATGTATTGGTGGAATTGGGATACTAATCCAAATCAAGGGGGTATGACTGATCCCAATTATACACCTCATAACAAGCCGGCAGAAGATATTCTTTGCGGATGGTATAAAGGGATTCAACCACAGCCATTAAACATCTCTTCAAATACAGGCATAAATATTGGAACCACCAGTGTTATTATTAACGGAACCTATTTCAGATTTGGAGCAGATGTAAGGTTGGTTAAAAATGGTTCAATTATACTTGGAACGACTACTGTTGTAATTCCTTCTGGGACAATTACTACCCTCTTTGATCTTGCAGGAAAAGAGCCCGAGATTTGGGATGTAGTCGTCACCAACCCGGATGGCAAATCCGGCACATTAACTGGCGGGTTTACGATAACTAAGCCTATTATTGATATTAGCGGCAACAATCAAACAGGCACAGTAGCTGCCACCCTAACCTCATTCGTGGTCAAGGTAACCGATACCTACGGCAACCCCATCGTCGGGCATACCGTTCATTGGCAGATAATCAACTCCCCGGTTACGGCAAGCCTTTCTGCAGCTACAACCACGACTGGAACAAACGGCACAACCTTATCGAGTCTTACCCTTGGCACAAAATCAGGCACTTACAAGGTAACGGCAACAAGCGGCTCAATGGAGGAAGCCCCTTTGGCACAGGCAACATTCACAGCAACGGCTACACCAGGGACAGCCAGCATTCTCTCTGAGGTTACCAGCAACAATCAAACAGGCACAGTGGCTACTACCTTAACCCCATTCGTGGTGAAAGTAACCGATACATACGGCAACCCAATCGCCGGGCATATCGTTCATTGGCAGATAATTGACACCATGGCAGGTGCAAGCCTTTCTGCAGCCACAACCACGACCGGGACAGACGGCACAACCTTATCGAGTCTTACCCTTGGCACCAAATCAGGCACTTACAAGGTAACGGCAACAAGCGACTCAACGGAGGGAGCCCCTCTGGCACAAGCAACATTTACAGCAACGGCTACACCTGATACAGCCAGTTTAGTAGAAATCTCCGCAGTTCCTGCTACCATCTTAAAAGGAGGAACCTTTACCCTCACTATTATTCCAAAGGATAAGAATGGAAATGTTATCCAGTCCCAGGGGACAGTTACCCTTTCTAACCTTACGACCTCCCTCTTACCTGCAATAAGTAATATCCATGCAGCCACAACTCTTGTTGCGACCATTACCCTTTCGCCCAACAGAGGAAGAGATGTCATCACAGCCACTGTTACCATAGGAGCAAACCATGTATCGGGAACCTGCTCTATACTTGTCCTTCTTCCTAAAGAGCAAGGGGATATAGCCGTGGTTCTTCCTCAGGGAACAGCTACAGCAAATGGAACATTTACAGAAAACTTCTGGATAGAGATAGAGGATAAATCAGATGCAGGGATACTCACACTGCTATCAGGTCAGATTGGTGTTGCTGTTGAGATTACAATGGGCACAGAGACAGGGGGCACTATCACAGGGACATTACCCACAACTATCTTTGTGGAAATACCGTTTGATTCTACTAAATTATGAAATATCGACCGCTCCACCTTAAAACTCTGGATTTACAAAGATGGGGAATGGCAAGAGGTTGAGGACTCAGGCGTATATCCTGCTAAAGATTATGCTGCTTCAGGTGGAATCATAATTTTCTTCAATTTAAGTCAGCGATTTGGGAGCTTGTCAGCTAATAGCTATTGCAACAAAAAGAGAAAGAACCACAAAGGGTGTAAACATCTCAGGGGAAATAATTGCAGCGATAACAGGAGTAATTGCAAATGAGAAGAGCCGTTTACAAGTGTTCATCGATAGATTTACACCCTTTGTGATTCTTTTCTGTATCTGTATTCTTGCTATCTGAGTAGTTCAATCTCCTGAAATTGCCACAGGATATTGAGCAGTTGCCCACAAAGGTATGAAGGCATTTTAGCCGTGAGATTCGTGTCTGTTTAGCGTGTCCGTAAAAAGTTAAAGAAAATAACAGTCATGGATAACGGTTCATATTCTTTGTATCTTAGTGGTGAAAAAAAGTATTTTTATGTGTGAGAGTGTTTTTTCTCAACAGATAATTAATTTCCTGATTAAGCGAGCGGTGGTGTTTTTTGGCAATTTGTACAAGTTTTGAATGAATCTCCGGATTAATACGCAACATGATTTTTCCAGAGTATTGTTTGTAGAGGTCAATTTTTTTTGAGGACTCATAAGGATAAAAATGTTCTCTACATAAGTTGCATTCCCAAACTTCAATATCAGGAATGGCAATAATTTTTCCTTTGACATTGAGTTTGTATTTAATAGTCTTAAGATGAAGTTCTCCATTACATGGATTCTCAGAAAGACATCGGATTTTTTTAGAAAATTTTTTCATATTCATAATGTTTCACCTTGTTTCATGAAAGGTTATGATAAAATAGTTTTTATCAAGGAGTTCAACAATTTTTCCACAAGAATAGATAGATTTGCCTGATATTGCTGAACCAATTATTGTATATTTATAGTAACTATTCAGGTAGTGTAAGAAGGGGGATACGGAGATAGAGGAGATAAAGGGGATGGGTAAGATCAAAGCATTGGGTTTCTGCCTTGTTTGCGTAATGTTAATAAGATATTCACCACCCTACCCCTGCCATCTGGGGATAACTTGATACTCAAATATTTACCAATAATCTATTATCTCCCTATCTCATTCATCTCCTTATCACCTTTTTATTACCTAAATAGTTACTATTTATATTGAGAAACTCGAAGCTCATCCCGTTCTTTTTTGACAATTTGACCGTGAATTATGGAGTGAACAAGGTCTTCGGTATCAAATTCTCCAGTATCAAGTTGATAACGGGCTTTTTCAGAAAAGACAACTTGTCTTTTTTTAACTAAACTAATAATTTGCTCGTGAACAGGAATCATAAATATTCCTTTTTATGTAAAATCTGATATTATTATGATACCATATTGATACCATGTTGTCAAGATAATTGTATTTGCTCAATAACCTGTGGATTTTGCAAGCCACGAAGAAAAATTTGTTCACCGCAGAGACGCAGATTTCGCTGAGAATCGTTGAAGAAAAAAGAGTTGTGCGTTTACTTCCGCAATTGCAACGAGAAGAGAAAGAGCCACAAAGGGTGTAAATTCTTAAGATGAACCCTCATCAAGCTCATCTTTACCTTATTATCGTTGTAATTATTCTCCCATCGATATTACACCCTTTGTGGTTCTTTCTTTGCCAGAGGTGCTACCTCTTTCCGTTGCAATAGCTGCTGGCTAATAAGATCCTAAATAACCAAGGAGTTTACATGATAACATGCAAGCAGCTTCTCCCTGAATTGAAAAAGTCTAACCCTTTGCTTGTTTATCTTTTTGCTGGGCCAGAGGAGTATCTTAAGGAAGAATGTATTGAGATTATCAAGGGACAATTGTTTAGCCAAGGGGATTCAATTGAGCTTAATCTTCAAATAGTTTACGGAGATAATGTTCAGGCATCTACAATAATTAATGCCTGCAGAATCATGCCGTTTGGGGCAAAAAAAAGGCTGGTTATTGTTAAAAATTTCCAAAAGCTTTCACAAGAGGATAAAAAACAGTTAACCCCCTACCTGAAATCACCGGTATCTCATGCATGCTTAATACTTATTACAGATAAAATCGAAAAGAAGGCAGGTCCAGGCGGGTGTGAGGTAGTAAACTTTTATTCTCTTTATGAGTCAGAGGTTAGTATTTGGATTCAGCAACAGGTACAAAGGTATAAAAAGAAAATAACTCCAGATGCCATTCAAACCCTTATCTCTAAGACAGGCGTGGGGTTATTTGAATTAAAATCAGAGATAGAAAAGTTATGCCTCTATGCAGAGAAAAAGGAACGCATTGAAGTTTTTGATGTAACTGAGGTAACGAGTGAAAGCAGAGAGGTTACTATCTTTGAGCTTATGGATGCTATTGGATTAAAAAAGTCGCAACAGGCAATAAAGGCATTAGACAAGTTATTGTCTCAAAAAGAAGAGCCGATAAAGATACTTTTTATGATAACCAAACATTTGCGTACTATTTTCAAGCTAAAACTTCTTCAGGAACAACGCATGTCAGAGACTGAGATATGGCCGATTATAGGTGTTAACTACAATAAACAACAGACTTCGCTTCTTACTCAATCAAAACTCCACCATGAACAATCCCTGAAAAAGGCATTTGAACTCCTTCTTGAAGCAGATATTAGCCTGAAGAGTCAGGATAGCCGACTCTATTATGTAGTTATGGAGGTATTGGTTCTCAGGCTTTGTCAGATGGATAATCAGATAGTCAGATAATCAAAAAAGTGTGCTGGTTCACCGTGAATCGTAATTTTCCATTCAATTGTCAAGCTACTTTTCTTGGGGTCATGCTCAAGACCAAATCATGTCAATCTTGTTTACAGAGAAAGAATCACAAAGGGTGTAACTTCATAGATACAACCATGTTCCCTATAGATTACACCCTTTGTGATTCTTTCTCCGCCAGAGGTGCTGCCTCTTTCCGTTGCAATAGCTGCTGGCTAATAAGCTCCTTTCGTAATTTATCGCACATCCCTTTTGGTTTCGGCTCGTCCGAGTTAAGGGTTATATAGGACAATATGGTATCCCTCAAAGTTTCTATCTTGACAAGCACAGCACATATAAGTCGCAGATCATCCATGGAGGAAATTTAAGATAAATCAACTTTCTGACATGAAAACAGGACATTTCTACTTTGGGCTAACAGGTCAAAAAAAATTCTTGACTTTTTGCAATAGACATGCTATACTAATTAAACCATAAGGGGAGGGTAAACCTTATAGGTGAGGATATTTTTGTGTACAATAATCGACTTTACCCAGTAAATTTGTTAAATAAATGGACATTATTCCTTAGAATTAAGGATGATGTCCATTTTTTGTTTTTTAAGACAAGAGACGCAAGATATTGCGTTTCTACTTGCATTACAGGAGGCAAATACATGCTTAAACGACTTTTGCTTTTGTTCATCTTGCTGCCAACCATAGCTTTGGCAGCAACAAATACTGTTTCTCAGGTGCCGATGCCAGACAAATTTATCATTGCCATTGCTGAAATAGGAAAGGGGCCGGATAATCTCGAATCAGAGGCTGGCAAGGAGATAACCAGACTCATTGTCCGGGAGTTAAAGGAAAAATTCAGCAGATTCAATGAGACAGGGATAGAGACTATCATCATTGAAAGGGTTAAAAATAATGATGAGGCAGTTGCCCTTGGCAAAAAGTATGGAGCATCCCTGATTGTCTGGGGATGGATACCTGTTGCCACTCAGGATGCCTTTGTCCCTAACTTCAAGGTTATAAATGAGATAAAGGGCATGGAAATGATCAGCCAAAAGGAGTTTTCAGCCAGACTTCGTGGGATTGACAGCTTTACCCTGAGTGATGTTATTTGTGAAAGAACCTCCATGTTATCCTCATTTCTGATAGGGCTTGCTCATTATTCAAACAAGGAGTACAGGCAAGCCTTGTTTGAGTTGAACGCTGTCAGGTCACAAAAAGGTAACCCTGCCGGCTCTGTCAGTGGAGGGTTTTTTGACTCTAAGGGGATAGCCCTGTACCTTGGAAATATCTACCTTTATCAAAAGGCGTATGAACTTGCCATCAAGGAATACGACAGAGCAATTATGCTGAATCAAGACTATGGTAAGGCATGGTATAATAAGGCTATTGCCTTATCCAATCTGGAGCGGTATCAGGATGCCCTTATCTGTTACGATGAAACTATCCGGCTGTTAAACGAGGAATGCCTTGATGCCTGGTATCAAAAGGCGGTTGTGCTATCCATGCTTGGAAGGTTTCAGGATGCACTCGTTGTTTATGAACAGATTACAAGGCTTGAGCCTGACAGTGTGGATGCCTTGTATAAAAAAGGACTGACCCTGTATAAACTTGGGGAGACAAAAAAGGCAATAGATTGCTTAGATGAGGCTGTCAAGCTAAAGCCTGCCTTACCCCTGTCTGCAAATATCTATTATACCAAAGGGACGATTCTTGAGGAGCAAAAAAGGTATGAAGACAGTATCACTTGTTATGATGCCTGCTTGAAACTTCAGCCGCAGAATAGCTCATGCTGGCAGCATAAGGCGACAGCCTTTGAAAGATTAGACAAAAAAGCTGATGCTATTGTTTGTTATGATAAACTTCTCAGCCTTGAGCCGAATAATATTGATGCCATGTATGCCAAATCTGTCCTGTTGTATGAGACCAAAAACTATGAGGCTGCCAATAAATGCCTTGATAAAGTCCTTTTTGTCTCACCTAAGAATTTGGGGGCATGGAAACAAAAAGGGCTGACCTTAAGCAGTCTTGGGAAATATGATGAGGCTGTCAAATGCTTTGATAAAACATCAGTTGATGGGGCAGCACCGCTGGCAGCTGATGTCTTATACTCCAAGAGTATTGCTTTGATTAAGATGAATCATTCTGATGAGGCTATTACCTGTTTGGATAAGGTGATTGCCCAGCAGCCTGCCAATATTGATGCCTTATACAATAAAGGCAATCTCCTTTATCAACTTAACAGATTTGATGAGGCACTTACTTGTTATAGTGAGGTTATCAAGCTCAATAGCAAACACATTAAATCATTGTACAACAAGGGGGTAATCCTGTCTGGTATAGGTGAACTTAAGGAGGCAATTGATTGTTATACTCAAGTGCTTGAATTGAATCCAGCCCATGCTAACGCCTGGTACAATCAGGGTATAGCCTTTGCAGAGCTTAAGGAATTTGAGAAGGCAATCGAATGTTTTGGTAAAACAGTTGATCTGGATAAGAGATATTATAAGGCATGGCTAAAAAAGGGGAAGTTGTTAGAGGGGATGGGCAGGGATCAGGCAGCAATCCTTTGTTATGAAGAGGCAATCAAGATAAATGGCACAGATAGTATTGCCCTGCTTGGAAAGGCAAGGATCATGGTGTCTATGAATAAACAGCAGGAGGCGGTTGACTGTTATGGTCTTGTGCTCAAATCAGATGGACAAAATATTGAGGCATTGCTGGGCATGGTGAGGGCATTGAATCTTCTGAATAGATACTCCACTGCCCTTGAATCCTGCAATAAGATGACAGAAATGGATTCTAAGCATGTGGATGTATGGCTTTGTAAGGGTGATGCCCTGGTTGGCATGGAACAGTATCAGGACGCTATGGCTGCTTATGAGGAGGCTGTAAAAATTTCAGCAGGCAACGAAAAGGCACTATCCGGCAAAGGCTTGTGCTTGTTACGGCTCTGCAGATATGAAGAGGCAATTACTTGTTATGATCAAGCCCTATCCATAAACAAGGAGAATGCCGGTTTATGGTATGGCAAGGCAACTGCCCTGTGTCAGTCTGATACAAAAAAACATCAGGAGGCAATTAATTGTTATGATGAGGCTGTCAGGATAGACTCATCAAACCCAAAATACTGGTACGGTAAGGCAACATCCTTATATTTCCTTGAAAAATATGAGGATGCTGCTATCTGTTATACCAATGTTCTGAAATTAGATGCTAAGCACGCCCTTGCATGGTATTACAAGGGGCTATGCCTTAATATGCTTAATAAACTACATGAGGCAATTATTTGCTATGATGAGGCATTGAAGATACGCCCCAATGACGATAAGATATTGTATTACAAGGGGCTTGCCTTAAGTAAGGCAGGAAGGCAGGAAGAGGCATTATCGTGTTATACCAAAACGATTCAGGTAGATCCAAAACATGGCAAGGCATGGTATAATAAAGGAAATATCCTGTGCTCCAGTAAGCGATATCAGGAGGCAATAGATTGTTATCAGCAGGCAATAACCCTTGAACCGTCAAATACCCTTTGCTTGTATAACCAGGGGATGGCAATGTCAGCCATGAATAGGTTCCAAGAGGCAATCAAATGTTACGATGAGGTTCTGAAGAGGACCCCTGATGAGGCCGGGGTATGGATGAGCAAGGCATCGGCTTTGAACAAACTCAAAAATCATGAGGATGCGATAGCGTGTTACCAGGAGGTAAGCCGAATGTGCCCTGAGAATATGGACGCTGTTTTCAGGAAGGGGGTAGAATTAGCTGAGATTGGCAAACACAAAGAAGCGATTGAGTGCTATGAAATTGTAATAAAGAAACATGGCAGCGATGTCTCTACTCTGGCAGAGGTTTGGCGTTATCAAGCTGCATCTCTTGTCAAACTTGGCAGATACCAGGATGCTGCGGAAATCTATGACAGGGCAATTAGCTCTAACCCAAGGGATGAGAAGGCATTGCTTGGTAATGGGGCAACTCTGATGGAGCTTGGAAAATATGAGGAGGCAATTAATTGCTATGACACACTTCTGCGTCTGAGTTTGCCGGACAATGCCAATGTCTGGTATCAGAAGGGGCTGGCATGTACTAATCTTAAAAGGTATAACGACGCTATTATTTGTTATAGTCAGGTTACGGATATTAATCCTGAATCAGCTGATGCATGGTATCAGAAGGGAGACAGCCTGTATATCATGGAACGATTGGAACAAAGCCTGATATGCCTTGATATGGCGATCAAGCTATCCCCATCTCATTCAAAGGCATGGTATAGGAAAGGTGCCATATTGTATGAGGTTGGAAAGATTAAGGAGGCAGCAAACTGCTTTGATGAAGCAACAAAAAATGATCCGACCTATGCTCAGGCATGGTATAATAAGGGTATGGCTATGGAAAAACTGGGTGAGCTAAAGAATGCTATCAGCAATTATGAAAAGGCTATAGAATTAAAATTAGAAAATATAGAGGTCTGGTACAATAAAGGAAAGAGTCTGGAAAAACTTAATCGGTTTGATGAGGCAATTGTTTGTTATGATAAGGTTACAACAATAAAGCCCGAACACCTTAATGCATGGTACAGAAAAGCCATGCTCCTGATGAAGGCGGATAAATTAAATGGGGCACTGCTTTCCATTGAAGAGGCACTAAAGATAAGCCCCTCGTATGATGCTGCCCTGCATTGTAAGGGAAATATCCTTTATCGGCTTGGACGATATAATGATGCCCTGAGCTGCTATGAAAGCATCCTGTCTAAAAACCCTCAGCATGTTCAAGCCATGTATGGTAAGGGTGTGAACCTGAGCAAGCTGGGAAAGGTTGCGGAGGCAGGCATATGTTATGAGCAGGTAATCAAGCTAAATCCTGAATATGCAGATGCCTGGTATAATTGGGGCAACCTATTATATGAGGCAGGAAGATATGGCGAAGCAAATACCTGTTTTGATGAGGTCATTAAATTGGATAAGAATTATCAGGAGGCATGGTATAATAAGGGAAATATCCTGTATCAGCTTGGACGGCCGCAAGAGGCATTAACCTACTATGATGAGGCAATTAATCTGAATACAAACGATGCCAACGCATGGTACAATAAAGGAAATATCCTGTATCAGCTTGAAAGGTATCAGGACGCAATGAATTGTTTTGAAAATACAGTAAGGATAAATCCCATGGATGCTAAGGCATGGTATAACAAGGGGATGACATCTGCTAAATTAGAAAAGTATCAGGATGCGATTTTCTGCTTTGATACATCCATTAAAATAAACCCAAACGATGCCAATGCCTGGCATAATAAGGGAACAACCCTGGGAAATATGGGAAAGATTGATGAGGCTATTTTCTGTTTAGAAAAAGCCATTAACCTCTACCCTGAGTTTGCCTCTGCATGGAGGGCAAAGGGTACATATCTTCTTGCAGCTGGCAAGGAACATCAGTTGATTGAACAGTGTTTTAACGAGGCGGCAAGGATAGAGGGACAGAGCAAGCAGATGTAAACATAGGGTTGGGGAATGGCAGAAGTCAGAATACAGGAGTCAGAATGAGAGAGTTTGCACGATAGCAATTCTAATTATCTGGTGGAAAGCAGGTGGTGGAGATTTGTAGCTGCGACCCTTGCGGTTGCTTGTTTTGTGCTGCTTCAGACAAAATCATAATTTTCTTCAATTTAAGTCAGCGATTTGGGAGCTTGTCAGCTAATAGCTATTGCAACAAAAAGAGAAAGAATCGCAAAGGGTGTAATCTATAGGGAACATGGTTGCATCTATGAAGTTACACCCTTTGTGATTCTTTCTCTGTAAACAAGATTGACATAATTTGGTCTTGAGCATGACCCCAAAAAAAGTAGCTTAACAATTGAATAGAAAATTACGATTCACGGTGAACCAACACAACATACGGTATGTTTCTTGTGTCGAATTCCTATTCTGTAACAGCCTGTCGAAAATTTTGACATGAATTTATGAGGTTTGTACTATGAGAATCGGTGTTAATCTTGTACAATATACAGATGTACAGGGCATTGAGATATTTGCGATCAATATGCTCCATGCTGCGATTAGCGATCACACAAACGATACATTTGTTTTGTTTGTAAACGACAAATCACAGAAAATATTTGCTTCTCTTGCAGCACATAATGTTGTTTTTGTAGAATCGCCGCGAGGGGTGTTATCTCGCATGCGTCTTTTACTCTTACAACAATGGTGGCTTGCTGTTTCATGCAAGAAAAATTACATAGATATTTTGTGGTGTCCATCGGTAGCCATGCCGCTGTGGTATAAATACAAGGTTGTTACTATACACGATTGTGCTGATGTAAGGTTTCCTGAAGAGGTGAGTAGTTTTGAAGCAAAAATATATTTGTTTCTTGTGCATCTCTCTGTTAAGTGGAGGTCTCTGAGGGTTGTTACTGTCTCACAGTTTTCTCAATCAGAAATAGCAGCAGTATACAGCATGTTATGCAATCATATTGTGGTGCTTTCAGAAGGAGTACCGGCAATACCAGCAGCGAGCGAAAATGATCGTATTTGGGTTGAGCAAAAACTTGGCAAGAAAAGAAAATATTTTTTGTATATTGGCAATATTCGTCCACGAAAAAACATCAAAAACCTTCTTGATGCCTTTGCACTCTTTATTCAGAAATATCCAGACATAAGCCTCGTGCTTGCTGGCAAAATTGATACAACATTTTTTGATGTTGCCGCATATTCGCGGTGTATACACATAGAAAACGCAGTTATACAAATCGGCTTTGTATCAGATATTGAAAAATCAGCTTTATATCGTGGATCTATTGGTTTTCTTTTTCCCAGCTTGTATGAGGGATTTGGGCTTCCTGTGCTTGAGGCACAGAGTATCGGCATTCCCGTACTAACATCCAATGTAGCTTCATTGCCAGAAATTAGCGGAAATGGAGCAATATATGTCAATCCACTTGATGTAAAGGATATTGTGCGTGGGATAGAGATCATTTTTACTGATGATGCAATAAGAAAAACAATTATTGTTGCAGGATACGAAAATATTAAAAGATTTTCATGGTCAGTTGGTGCGAGCCAATTGATGGATGTCTTGCATAGCACAAGGTAATATGCGAGTAACTGCTAAATAACCTGTGACAATTCCTTGAGGGGATAGGGAGATGGTGCTGCTTCAGACGGAATCATAATTTCCTTCAATTTAAGTTAGCGATTTGGGAGCTTGTTAGCTAATAGCTATTGCAACAAAAAGGGAAAGAGCCACAAAGGGTGTAATCTATAGGAAACATG
>JAHIZN010000138.1 GCA_018814245.1 bacterium | reverse complement strand
GTGATATTTATGCCCTAAATAGGTTGACCAGAAAAACCTGTTTCTCTGGTTTTGAATATGGAATATGACAAATATCACTCACTGGTGAATGTAGTGGATAAAAACATCAATATCGCATTTGTTCACCGAGAATTGCTGTCTGCTACATGGTATGCCAATGCTGATAGGGCATACCCTGAAAATCTTGAGGTAAAACAGTTTGCTCAGCATCTTTCCCCAATACCAAAGGTGATGCTTAACCTCTCTATAAAAGAAGGGAATGACAGCAATCAGGTACTTATTGTAGATTCTGATACAGTCCTTAAACCAACCGGAGATGGTAATGTTGGCGGCTACATATATAACTCACTTGAGGGGTTGATCAAGATAAACCATGCAGGGAAGGATATTTCTGGTGTCCCGTATAATGAGTATTAATCGGAAAAAATTAAAAATTATGAATTATGAATTAAAAATGAGAGATTGACATCTGATGGCTTAATGCTTACACAATTTCAAATTTCAGGAGGAAAATAATGAGTGTTTATGAAGGACAGCTTGATGCTAAGGGATTAAAGTTTGGGCTTATTGTTAGTCGTTTTAATGAGTTTATCACCTCTAAACTCGAAAATGGGTGTCTGGATGCTTTGATCAGGCATGGGGCATCAGATGATGATATAGATATTTTCAGGGTACCAGGGGCATTTGAGATTCCATATCTGGCTAACAAATTAGCTGCTAATTCTCATAAGGTATATGATGCTATTATCTGCCTTGGGGTGGTTATTCGTGGTGCTACCCCACATTTTGATCATATTTGTGCTGAGGTTTCTAAGGGGATAGCTCAGGTTTCGCTTGCCACAGGGGTGCCGGTTATCTTTGGTGTTCTTACCACAAATACAATCGAACAGGCTATAGAAAGAGCAGGGACAAAAAGTGGGAATAAAGGGTTTGATGCCGGTCTTTCGGCAATTGAGATGGCAAACCTTTATCGGATTATTAAATAATCATGCAAAGAAAAAACAAAAGACAGTCAAGAGTAGTTGCCTTGCATACGCTTTTTTCTATGGAAATGATCCACGGGAAAATAGGAGAAAATCTTTCTGTGTGTATGGATATTCATAGAAAGGCAACAGTAGAGACAAGAGAATATGCTGAGTTTTTAATAAAGGGTGTATCCGAAAATATAGCCGAGATAGATGAGATGATTGGGATGTATTGTAAACATTGGGATATAAACCGATTGGCTATGATAGACCTGAATATCTTGCGGATAGGGGTGTTTGAGCTTACATTCTGTAACGATATTCCCTCTGCTGTGATTATTAATGAAGCTATTGAGATATCTAAGATTTATGGCTCAGAAGATTCCCCTGGGTTTATCAATGGACTCTTGGATAATGTGATGAAGAAGGTGAGGAAATCGGGGGATAACATGTAGAGACACAATATGTTGCGTCTCTACATGCAGGACTATATTTATGGATGCAGATTTACATATTCATACATGGTTTTCAGATTCTACGCTTTCTCCGGAGCAGGTGGTTACGAATGCAAGAGAAATGGGGCTAAAGGCTATAGCTATTTGTGATCATGATATGATTGATGGTACCAGAGAAGCTATTGAGTGTGCTTCCAACTCAATTGAAATTATCCCTGGCGTTGAATTAAGTGCTGTTACTAATCAGCACGAGATTCATATCTTAGGGTATTTCATGGATATAAATAATTCATGCTTTAATGAAAAATTAGAGGCTTTTCGCAAGGCAAGAATATTGCGGGTATATGAGATGGTTGAACGATTATCATCGATGGGTATAAAGATTGATAGCAGGCAGATATTTGAGATAGCTGGCAAGGGCTCGGTCGGCCGTGTTCATGTAGCCACTGTTCTTTGTAAGGAGAATGTTGTCGCTTCTGTGCAGGAAGCCTTTAATTTATATCTTGGGTATAATAAGCCGTGTTATATAAAAAAGGTACGGATTCAGCCGGAAGAGGCGATAAAAATAATCCGTGAAGCAGGCGGCATACCTATTTTGGCACATCCGGGTGTTTCTAAATGTGATGAGATTATCCCGGAATTAGTCAGATTGGGTATTAAAGGGATTGAGGTTTATCATCCCATGCATCCCTTACCTCTTTGGAAATATTATGAAAAATTAGCAAAAAAATACAAATTATTAATTACCGGTGGTTCGGATTGTCATGGCACTGCCAGGGGGCAGATGATGATTGGTACTGTGAGGGTTACGATGGATGCGGTGGAGAAATTGCGAAGGCAGAAAACGGAAAATAGAAGTAACTGATACGGTTATTATATGCAATCCGTTAATTAAGTTGACATCCCTTGCGAGAGGAGACTCTTAGACTTCACAGACAGGGATAAACCCTGTCCCTACAAGCTATTATGTCAAGTTAGTTATCGGATTGCATATATATATGTGTAATCTATTCCAAAATCAAAAATCAAATAAGGTGGTGGTTTGTTTTATGAAGTTCAATGTTGTTCTTGAACCAGCAGAAGAGGGGGGGTATAATGTTGAGGTGCCTGCATTGGATGGCTGTTTTACGCAAGGGGATACAGAAAAAGAGGCGATACAGAACGCCAAAGAGGCAGTCCTGTGTTACCTTGAAGGGTTGGAAAAGGTGAATCAGATTAAACTTCAGCCTGGAATAGTGTATAGAGAATTAGAGGTAGCAGTATGAAGAAGGTCTTTTCTGGTAAGGAAGTGGTTAAGGCACTCAGACGAATTGGGTTCGTGGTAGATCATCAGAGAGGCAGTCATATATTTATGCATAACCTTGAGAGAAGTGTTTCAGTAATAGTACCTCTTCACAATGAGATTAAGAAAGGTACATTGAGCAGCATTATGAAGAAAGTAGGGATTTTAATAGAAGAATTGAGTGATTTGGTCTGAAACAGTATTATTGTGCTCTGAAAAAAGTTCTTGGCAAAATCATACTCGATGTTCAAGTTTTAACACAGGTGAATTGAGAACAGCACCCCAATTTATTGGGGCGGACCAAGAAATAGCCGAACAATTTAACCGCTTTAGCGGTTTAAGAAAAGGGATACCATGTTGTATTCACCTCAATTAGAACAAGAGGTAAGCAATTTGCAAGGGATGAAAAAAAGGCTCTACTTTTGGTTTGTGGATACCATATCCGGTTTCCCACAATAGAGAAGAGAAAGAACCGCAAAGTGTGTAATATCTTAGGGAAATATTGCAACAATAATAAGGTAATTACATAAGAAGAGCCTGACAAGGGTGCATCCTTAGGATTACACCCTTTGTAATTCTTCCTCTGTAATTTAGAGTGTTGCACTTGCTTGTGGCATGTGCGGGAGAAAAAACTTAAATTTTTTGACTTTTCTTCTCCTTTTCCCATTTTTCCCTTTGTTACACTTCACTTGGGTAAATAGTTACAAGATTTTTATTGACAAAATTAATGGTGATAATAATATGGAAACAAAAAACTTTTATCATATCCCATCAATGTTAAACAGTTTATTTAACAACCAAATTGAATTGCTGACATCAGTAACAGAATTGTTTGAATTGGAATTGGCATATTTAGAATATCATTGCTTGAATAAAGATGAATTATTAAGTCGTTCAGCTTATCTTAAATCAATAGATGGGAAACCAACACAGCATTTTTTAATGTGTAATCATCATTCAAGAGCATTAACTGAAACCCGTTCAGTTGCAACGAAGAACTATTTTGAAAATGGGCAATTTTCTACGGGATATGCAACACATGGCTTATTTCCTTATCGAGGCAAGTTTCATCCTCAACTCATTAAGGCATTGATTAATATTATTGGTGTAAAAAGGGGAGATACTGTTTTAGACCCAATGTGTGGAAGTGGAACGGCTAATATTGAGGCCTCTTTGATGGGAATAGACTCCTATGCTATTGATCTAAGTCCCTTCTGTCAGTTTATGGCTAAGGTTAAACATGAAAGCCTTACAACTAAAAGAGATATTTTAAGTGGTATTTCTGCTAAGGCAGAGCAATTGTTTGATTTCTTTAATGTTGCAGATGTAAAAAAATCATTGAAGAAGATAAATGATACGGAAAAGCTGAAGGTATATAATTTGGCTCTTTTGGCTTTTTTAGATGCACTTGGCTATTCAAAACGAGTAACAACCTCTAACCATAAGGAACTTTTCTGTAAGGTATTAAGAAGATATGAAGTAACGGTTTTTGATTTTATTTCTAACAATAGTGAGTTGATAAAAGAAATAGGCACAGTAAAGGTTTTAGAAAATGCTAATGCTAAAAACATACCATTAGAAAGTGCATCTATTGATGGAATTATAACCTCTCCACCTTATTCGTTTGCGATTGATTATATAAAAAACGATGAGGCACAATTACAGTATTTAGGTTATAATATCTCTGAGTTGCAAAAAGATATGATTGGATTAAGGGGTAAAAACACAACAGAAAGGCTGAACAACTATTTTCAAGATATGGAAATTATTTGTAGAGAAGTATCAAGGGTTTTGAAAAAAGACAAATATTTCGTTATGATAATAGGTTCAAATACAAACCAAACTGGTGGTATAAGGCTGGAAAATAAGGTAATAGAGTCTTGCAAAAACTATAATTTGGAATTGGTTAAGAGTATTCTTAAGCCAATCAAGGGAATGCGGAATACAATGAAGGATGAATATATCTTGTTTTTTCAAAAGCAATGAAAGGAGCAAAATTAATGAAAACAGTTGAGGACAAGTTTAATACTGTAATTTCCAAAAACACCTTTTATTTTTACGATAGAGAATTTGAAGAAACATACGAAGGGCATGTAACTTCAATGAAAGAAACTCTACTTGTTTTAAGGAATAAGATTCAGACCACAGGTTTACGCAAGGAACTTTTTGAGGAATTGATTGCAGAGAGGGAAAATGGATTGCGGGCAATTTTAGCCCTTACAGGATTCTCTAATGAGAGCCTGAAGAGATTGATTACCTTTATAAGAATTGTAGAAGATGATGAGTTAAGCAAACTTGTATGGAAGGATAAATGGATGGGTCAAAAAGACCGAGATGATGTAAAGGAATGGAGTGATAGCAGGATTTTAACACAAATAAAGATAAACGAATACTTCAGAAAGGGTATTATAAATATTTTCTTTGAAGGCTCAACATTGCCAATCCTTTCAAAGGCATTGCCTCTATTTGAACTTAAGAAATTGAGCATTTCCAAGCTAAACTTTAATATTGAAGCATTGATTGACACCTTGATTCGTTACAAAGAAAAGGGTTCTTACTCTGGCAAGAAAGAGAATAATCCTGAAACCGTAATAGAATCTATGTTAGATGAAATGGGTATTACTTTTGAGAAAGGGGATCTGAGCGAGTTAATTGATAATGCTCCTGACACAAAAAGAACAATGGACTTTATCATTCCTAATAAAAGAAGTCCTAAGGTAATCATTGAGAGTTCCTATTTGGTAACAACATCTTCTGGACAAGGGGATAAATCAAAAACAGAAATCTCTATTGATTCTTTAATCAAGAAACATTATCCAGAGGCAAGATTTTTAGGATTGGTTGATGGAATTGGTTGGTATGTGAGAAAAAATGACTTAAGACGAATGGTTACGGCTTATGAAGATGTGTTTACCTTTCACAGGGAAGAATTAGAGAGATTTAAGACTAAGATTGAAGAGGTGGTTAATAATAGTGATTGATAAATACATAAATAAGATTATTCAAGGTGATTGTTTAGAGGTTATTAGAAAAATCCCTGATAACAGCATAGACATGACCTTTGCAGACCCCCCATTCAATTTGAAAAAAAAATATAATGGCTATAGGGATAACAAGGATTTTACAGAATACCTAACATGGTGCAAGGATTGGATATTTGAGATGGTAAGGATAACAAAGCCTACCGGAAGTATCTTTGTCCATAATATACCCAAATGGTTGACTTATTATGCAGGTTTTCTAAATGAAATTGCTGATTTTAAGCACTGGATAGCATGGGATGCCCCAACTGCTCCAATGGGAAAGAGTTTACAACCAAACCATTATGGCATCTTGTATTACGCTAAAAGTTGTAGAGAAAATAAGTTTTACGAGATTCGCTACTGCCATAAAAGATGCAGAAAATGCAAGGTATTACTTAAAGACTATGGTGGTAAGAAGGATGGACTACATCCATTTGGTCCTTTAGTTTCAGATTCATGGACAGATATTCATCGCATAAAACACAACAAGTATAGAGATGAGCACCCATGTCAATTGCCAATTCATTTATTAGAAAGATTGATATTGATGGTTACCGATGAAAATGATATTGTGTTAGACCCATTTATTGGAACAGGAACTACTGCCATCGCTGCTAAGAAATTAGGGAGAAGATATGTTGGGATAGATATAGACCCCACATATGTATCCACAACTAAAGAACATTTAGAAAAGACAATGGTTGATTCTAAAGCAAACGATGTTTGGGTAAGTTTTTATTTGGGTGAAATAGTAACGGTTAGGAATAAAGACTGGGAAAAGGTAAAAGATTGTTTTGCTATCCCTGAGCCAATTAAGGAGATAGAATATCAAAAGATAAGTAAGAATAGACAATTATCGGAATTATTTAACCACTAAGGCACGAAGAAAAGTTGACGCAATTTGATGATGGAAATAGTACACAGAGACAGTAGATTCGACAGGCTGTTACGAAATGCGCTCTTGCCTTTAATGAAGACAACAAAAAGCGGAGAGGAGATAATAAGTAAAGCCGGTGAAGTAATAGAGGAAGAGATTCTGGAAGTAGAGCAAAAGGCAGATGCTTATGTGTCCTTAAAGGTTCTTTCAGCCATAAATTTTTCTGCTTCATTGGTGGATAAGATATTGAAAAGGAGGGATATTATGATACAATCACCAGTTTATCAAGAAATATTACGAGAAGGAGAAATGTTGGGAATAGCACAGGGGATGGAAAGAGGGAAAAAAGATGGCATTTTGGAAATCTTAGGGGAGCGGTTTGGTTTTGTTTCACCTAAGTTAGAACAAGGGGTAAATAGTTTGCAAGGGATGAAAGTATGCGAGATTTTATTGCGAAAGGCGGTAAAGATTTCATCGATAGGGGAATTTGAAGAACTTTTGGAGAAGACTAAACAGTAATAATGCTCAAAATTTCATGAACCGTTCAGGTATAGGCAAAGAAAAGCATTTTTCACAAGTATTCAGGTAATATGTGGCAAATATATAATGTCTACAAATTAAAAGTCGATTGCTATAATTACAAAAAACAGAGGTTATTACCTTGATTACCCTTGTTATTGGCGGCATCCGCTCTGGAAAGAGTAGATTTGCCTGCCAGATTGCTAAGGAAAAAAATAAACAGGTGGTTTATATTGCTACCTGCGTCCCATTGGATGATGAGACTGTGGAAAGGGTGGAAAAGCACAGGGCTTCCAGACCAAAAGAGTGGTTGGTGATTGAGGAGCCAGTGGATGTGGCTAAAGTTTTACTGACTATCAGCGAGGATAGTGTCATATTGATAGAATGCCTGACCCTTTGGGTTTCAAACCTGTTGTTAGAGGAAAAAGGGTATGAGGATGTCAGCAGAAGGGTAGGGGAATTGGTTGCCGTTTTAAGTGGAATAAACAATGATGTTATTGTTGTCTCAAATGAGGTTGGGCTTGGCGGTATCTCTCCTAATAAGTTGGCAAGGGTGTTTACTGATATTATGGGAGAGACAAGTCAGCTCATTGGCAGTGTAGCAGAAGAGGTGTATACTGTTACTGCCGGGATACCGATAAGAATAAAGTGATCAGCTATCAGCTTCGAATCTCGAATTGCGAATCGCGAATCTGAAGAAACAGAGCAGAATTGCGAATTGCGAATTGTGAATCTGTTCTATTTTCCGCAGATTCGCAATTCGCAATTCGAGATTCGAGATTCGAGAACGCTTACCAAACAAGGAGGATCGTATGCTGAATGAAAAGATGACCAACATAGGACAGGCTGCTCTGAATGGAAAGGATATTACTGACAAAGAAGCCATTTCTCTGGTCAAGCTGCCGCTTTATGAGCTTCTTTTTTGGGCAAATACTGTAAGAGGCAAGTTCAGAAAGGATAAAATAGATACATGTACAATAATTAATGCCAAGAGCGGCAGATGCCCAGAGGATTGTAAGTTTTGTGCTCAATCCTCTCATTACTCAGCTGTTGTTCAAAGTTATCCCCTTGTTGAAGAGGAAAGAATATTAGAGATCGGGCATTATGCAGGTAAGATTAAGGCTAAAAGGTTTGGGATAGTAACCAGTGGACGAAGGCTTTTGGAGGAAGAATTGGATAAGGTTTGTAGAGCCATTAAGCGGTTGACTCGGGTAAGTGATGTTCTTCCATGTGCATCACTTGGTAAATTAACCATAGATTGTGCAGACAAGCTTAAGGAAGCAGGTCTAAGACGGTATCATCATAACCTTGAAACCTCAGAAAAATTTTTCCCCAATATTTGTACTACCCATAGCTATTCAGAACGGATAAGTACAATAAAGATTGCGAAGGATGCAGGGTTTGAGGTTTGTTCAGGTGGGATATTTGGACTTGGAGAGACATGGGACGACAGGGTGCAATTAGCCATAGCCTTAAGAGAATTGGGCGTTACCTCTATTCCGTTGAATTTTCTAAATCCTATTATCGGCACTCCGTTAGGTGAAAATAAACTTTTGTCCCCTCTTGAAGCCTTGAGAATAATTGCTATCTTTCGGCTTATTCATCCAAAACAGGAGATACGGATAGGCGGGGGACGGGAGATAGTTTTGAGGGATCTTCAGAGCTGGATCTATTATGCCGGAGCCAGTGGGATAATGATTGGAAATTATCTGACTACAACAGGAAGACCGCCAGAGGAAAATCTACAGATTATAAAAGACCTTGAATTAACAATAAATGAATAGAGTGGTAATTATTACCGGTGCATCAAGAGGGCTGGGGACAAGGCTTGCTCAATACTTTGGTGATGCCCAATTTGCTGTGGTTGTTAATTATAATAAAAACAAGGACATGGCAGAGGATCTGGTGCATGGTTTGAGAGAAGAAGGCCATGATGCAGCGGCAATTCCTGCTGATGTGTCAAAGCCATGCGAAGTAAACGCCATGGTAGATAGGGTGTTAACATTATGGGGCAGGATAGATGTGTTGGTAAACAACGCTGGCGTGGTTGAAGATCATCTGACAGTCAGAACCACGGATAAGGTGTGGCAAAGAATAATTGGTACAAATCTGTCTGGCACATTTACCTGTATCCGTGCAATATCTGAGATAATGATTAAACAGGCATCCGGACATATCATCAATATTTCATCCATCTCTGGTGTGCATGGACAGGCAGGACAGGCAGCTTATGCAGCATCCAAAGCAGGCATATTGGGATTGACAATGTCGGCGGCTAAAGAGCTTGGAGAATATGGTATCAGGGTAAATGCTGTGCTGCCGGGGTATCTCCTGACTGATATGGGGATGACTGCTGATAAGGCAAGGGAGCAAGCCGTAAAGATGAGCGTTCTGCACAGGCTTTCAGATATGGATGAGGCTGCTTGTTTTGTGGTCAATCTTGCACAAATGACAGGTATCTCTGGTCAGGTGTTTAACTTAGACAGCAGGGTAGTGTCGTGTCAACCTTAATTTGACGCATAACAATTTGTAGGGACATCCCTGCCAGAGAGGCTCCCTCCTTGTGGTCGTCTGTTAAGCAGGGACAAGCCCTGCAGCTACATTGTGATCGATTGTTGTGTGTGGGAATCTTTGTAGCTGCGACCCTTGTGGTCGCTTATTGATGGGGCAGAAACAGGGGGGCAGGCTCTGTCCATACATAATTAACTATGCGACAATTAACAGTTGACACGACAGTAGTGGTGCATAACATTTGAATTTGCGGGTGAGACAGAGGGCAGATAACAGTTCTTATTGACTATGCAATTGGTCAGTGAAATGGTGGAAATTGAGGAAATTGGACACACCCCTTACACCCCTCTTTCAAGCTTATCCTTACCCCACATCTTTGGGGGATAGAATTCTGACGAAAAATGTTGCAAAACAACAGAAGCATGTGTCACGAAATGATTAATAATTCAACAATTCATTAATTCAGCAATTGTCAATTGTTGAATTAATGTAACTATTCAGCTATATAAATGTGTAAGAAAGGGGAAATGGGGAAAAAGGAGAACCAGAGAAAAAATATTAATCTTTTTCTCTGGTTCAAAAAACAATTCTTGTAATTTTATCAGTTAATTCTTCTTTTCTCCATTTCCCCATTTTCTCCACTTCTCCTTCATTACACATCTGAATAGTTATGGTTTTTGACTGATTCGAAATGTGTATGAAATAACAATAGCTGAGTAGTTAC
>JAHIZN010000137.1 GCA_018814245.1 bacterium | reverse complement strand
GAGCCTTGCCTTAGCCACAGTAGTCATGGAAAGGATACTTGATGGGCTGGTATTTGTCTTGCTGCTTCTTATTATCTGGCTATTCTTCCCACTTCCTGAATGGATACAGAAAACAGGGATTTTTTCTATCATTATCTTTGGGTGTGCCATTTTATTTATGTTCTGGCTTCACTCCTACAAGCTTCATGCCTTAGAATTGTTTCGCAAGGGTTTTTTCTGGCTGCCTCAAAAACTATTGTATAAAATAATTCACCTGCTTAAATATTTTATTGAAGGGTTGCAGGTTCTTCAAAGCAAAGGGGATTTTTCAAGGGTTTGCCTGCTTTCGCTGATTACCTGGGGCATAGAGTTGGGAATGTATTACCTGACTATTCGCTCCTTTGGCATAAATCTGCCCTTTTATGGTATAGTACTTCTCATGGTTATGGTTAATCTATGCATCATGATCCCTTCAGCCCCAGCCTATCTTGGTGTATTTCAGGTTGCGGTATTGGGGGTATTATGTAAATGCTTTGGTCTTGAGTATAATCTATCCCTGGCTGTTTCTATAGTACTACATGGGATTATTGTTATCCCTGTGACTATACTTGGGTTTATCTTTATGGTAAGGGAGAATATATCGCTGGGACAGATGGCTGGCACGGTTAGAAAATGATGTTCAGACGGAAATGCAAAGGATCAGCCAGCGGCTTACCGGACGGATTAAAGAACTGGCAGAGAAGTATGCAACTCCTATGCCTGCTTTAACCTCCGAAGTGACTACTGCTGCGTCATTATTAAAGTTTAATGATGACGCGGCACTATTATGGTTCGTCAAAAATCACGAGTGGGGCAAGGAAATGCTGTTGTACATATCAGTGCAAAGAATTTGGGTGAATTACTAATCCCCCTTCCCCTCAACCAAAGCCGAACAAACTGCCATTGCCCAAATCCTTACCGACATGGACACCGAGATTGAGCGGTTAGATCAAAAGCTATCGAAATGCCGCATACTCAAGCAGGGCATGATGCAAGAGCTGCTTATCGGGAAAACGAGGCTGATATGAAAGAAAACCAAAACATTGAATGGAAAGAATCCTGGCGGGATGAGTATATCAAGTGGATCTGCGGCTTTGCCAATGCGGATGGAGGCATTCTTATTATCGGAAAAAATAACAAAGGGGATGTTACTGGTGTTAATCATGCTGAAAAACTTATGGTGGATATTCCCAACAAGGTCAGGGATATACTGGGCATAATTATTGATGTGAATTTGAAAAGACTTAGGGGGAAGGAGTTCCTGGAAATCCTGGTTGAGCCATACCCTTATCCGGTGAGTTATAAGGGACAATACCATTATCGCAGCGGCAGCACCAAACAAGAACTCAAGGGTTCGGCTCTGAATGCCTTTCTTCTGAAAAAATATGGTCTGCATTGGGACAGTGTTCCAGTGCCGAATTTATTGCCTGAATCTCTTGAAGAAAAATCGTTTGCACTTTTTGCAAAAAAAGCTGTCAAAAGCAAACGATTGGGAGATGAGGTATTGCAGGAAAACAGGGAATCGCTGTTAAGAAAATTACATCTGATTGAAGGTTCCTATTTGAAAAGGGCTGCTGCGCTCTTGTTTCATGAAGATCCTGAGCAGTATGTTACTGGAGCCTATGTGAAAATAGGTTTTTTTAAAACCGATTCGGACCTTGTTTATCAGGATGAAATTCACGGTAACCTGTTTCAGCAGGTGGATAAAACCATTGACTTGCTGTTGACTAAATATATGAAAGCCTATATCAGTTATGAGGGTCTTCAACGGGTTGAACGCTATCTGTTCCCCGCATCGGCATTGCGAGAAGCCCTGCTTAATGCTGTTGTCCATAAAGATTACAGCAGCGGCAATCCTGTGCAAATTAGTATTTACGAAGACAAAATTATTTTTTGGAATGCAGGCCGACTACCAGATGAGTTGTCAATAGAATCGTTACAGAAAAAACATCCTTCCATCCCATACAACCCGCTTGTAGCCTCTGCATTTTTCCGGGCTGGTTATATTGAAGCCTGGGGTCGGGGAATAGAAAAGATAAATAATGAGTGCAAACTTGTGGGTGTCCATGCCCCGGAGATCAATTATGATTTTGCAGGATTGATGATAACTTTTCAGTCAGACATTGCAAGTAAAACGCAGGTAGAAACGCAGGTAGAAACGCAGGTAGAAACGCAGGTAGAAACGCAGGTAGAAACAAAATCAAAAATCCGCGATCTCATTTTGCATACATTAAGTTCCCATCATGGAATGACACTTGCTGAAGTGGCTGAAAGAACAGGAAAGTCTTTAAGCGCTATCGAAAGGGCAGCTTCCAAATTAGTCAAGGAAGGCAGGTTGCACCATGTTGGACCCAAAAAAGGTGGTTATTGGAAAATCCAATGAAAGCGATGAAAAATAATTGATAATTGATAAGGGATAAGGGATAGGGGATAGGGGATAAGGGATAAGGGATAGGGGATAAGGGATAAGGGATAATTGATAAGGGATAATTGATAATTGATAAGGGATAATTGATAAGGAATAGGGGATAGGGGATAGGGGATAATGAAAGAAAATGTTGTAAAGAATAAATCATTTGCTTTTGCATTGCGGGTTGTCAAATTGTATCAATATCTGCAAGATCAGAAGAAAGAGTTTGTAATGAGTAAACAGCTTTTGCGTAGTGGTACTGCCATTGGTGCTTTGATCCGGGAAGCTGAACAGGCAGAAAGCAAAGCAGATTTCATTCACAAACAATCAATCGCATTAAAAGAAGCTAATGAAACAGACTATTGGATTGAACTGTTGCATAAAGCTGAATACATTGATGAAAAAAGCTATACATCTATAAAGGAAGACTTAACAGAACTATTAAAATTGCTGGTTTCAATTATAAAAACAGCAAAAAACAATCAATAACTCTCCATCATCAATTATCCCTTATCAATTATCCCTTATCCCTTATCCCTTATCCCTTATCCCTTATCCCTTATCCATCATCCATTATCAATTATCCATTATCAATTATCAATTATTAAAAAGGGGGTTTGCTATGGCTACATTATCAAACATCTGTCAGTTTTTGGACAAGGAACTTAAGATTTCCGAGATTCAGGATGCCTCGCAGAATGGGTTGCAGGTAGAAGGCAAGCAAGAGGTAAAGAAGGTGGCATTTGCGGTTGATGCTTCATTAGACACCCTTGAGGAGGCTCATAAACGAAAGGCGGATATGGTGGTTGTTCATCATGGACTGTTCTGGGACAAGCCTCAGCAATTAACCGGGATTTTATACAAAAGATTGCAGGTGCTATTCAAGCACCAGATTTCTTTGTATGCTGCTCATTTGCCGGTTGATATTCATCCGAGGATTGGTAATAATGCTCAATTAATGAACTTCTTTGTTACCAAAAAACGCGAGACATTTGGGGATTATCACGGAGTAGATATTGGGTTTTTGGGTATTTTGCAGAGGGATACAACACTTTCTGCTGTGGTCACAAGATTAGAGGAATCTCTTGATACCAAATGTCAGGTTCTATCCTTTGGAAAGGAAAAGATAAAGACCATTGCCATAGTTTCTGGTGGGGCAGCAGAATTGGTGACAGATGCTGTCAATAAAAATGTGGATCTTTTTATCACTGGTGAGTCAAAGCTTTCTTCTTGCTATATAGCCAAAGAGGGTAAGATTAATGTTATCTTTGCCGGACATTATGCTACAGAAACTATTGGTGTGCAGGCTCTTTCAAAGGTCATTTGCGAACAATTCAGTGTTGAGTGTGAGTTTGTGGATCTGCCAACAGGGTTTTAGAAACTTAAGGCAGATAGGATATACTCAGCACGGTCATAAATAGTGATTTTACAACCAGACACAATTGTGCTGGTTCACCGTGAATTGTAATTTTTCATTCAATAGTTAAGCGACTTTTCTTGGGGTACTGCTCAAGACCAAATCATGTCAATCTTGTTTACAGAGAAAGAACCACAAAGGGTGTAAATTCTAAGAAATAAACCATTATCGGGCTCTTCTCATTTGTGGTTACCTTGTTATCG
>JAHIZN010000019.1 GCA_018814245.1 bacterium | reverse complement strand
GTTGACAATCAGAGGCAGGGACAAGGGGGTAGCACCCCTGCACCCTGCAGCTACAAATGCGGTCGCATATGCTGCGCGGTGTCGGATCTTTGTAGCTGCGACCCTTGTGGTCGCTTATTAGCTTATGAATGAGGAATGTTTTCCCTGTCCACCAAGAGTTAGCTATTTACAGACACCACCAGATTTTGCGTCTCTGCATACAATTATACTAACATTTTTAATAACAGTCAAGTAAAATTTTTGTTGACAATTGTTGAATAATAGTATATATATATCAGGGGCGAATAGCTGTTCGCCACTAACATACGAGGAGGGAAAAAATGCAAATTGATGAATTACTTAAATTAATGGTAGAAAAGGATGCTTCGGATCTTCATATAAAGGTTGGCAGTCCACCTACCCTGCGTATTCAGGGGAGGCTTTATCCCATAGAGATGTCGCCGTTACGGGCTGAGGATACAAGAGGAATACTCTTTTCCATGATCACCGAAGAACAACGGAAACGATTTGAGGAAGAACAGGAATTAGATGTAGCCTATACAGTAGAAGGATTTGCCAGATTCAGGGTAAATATTTTTCTTCAGAGGAGAACATTAGGGGCAGTATTTCGTCTTATTCCCCTGAAGATTCGTACCATTGATGAATTAAAGCTGCCTGGAGACACATTAAAGCTATTTTCTCAAAAACAAAGGGGTATGGTTATTGTTACCGGTCCAACCGGTTCAGGCAAATCTACAACCCTGGCTTCAATGATTGATTATATTAACTCATCATGCAGACGACATATTGTTACCATAGAAGACCCCATCGAATATGTTCATAAGGATAAGATGAGCATCATTAATCAACGGGAATTAGGAATTGATACCAAAACATTTGCCGGTGCATTGCGGAGAGCATTAAGACAGGATCCTGATATTATTATGGTAGGTGAGATGAGGGATGTTGAAACCATTGCCTTAACCCTGACGGCAGCCGAAACAGGGCATTTAGTCATGGCAACCATGCATACCACTGGTGCAGCCATGTCTGTTGAAAGAATCATTGATGCCTTCTCTACAGCTCATCAACCGCAGGTTAAGGCACAACTGGCGATTGTCCTGGAAGGAGTAATTGCTCAGATATTGATTCCACAGTCTGATGGACATGGTAGAATAGTTGCTACAGAAATACTTACAGGTACGCCTGCTATCAGAAATATGATTAGAGAGGGTAAAATCCATCAAATGTCCACACTTATGCATACAGGCGGACAATTTTGCATGCATACCATGGAACAATCATTAAAAACCCTCTACCAACAAAATGAAATCTCTTTTGAGGAAGCATTAGCTGCTTCAAGCGATCAGGAAACATTTAAGAAGCTGGTTGGAAGATAGTGGTTCAGGAAGACTTCATCCTTTACTCTCTGTCTATCTGAGGAACATTCAATGTTGTATTGTAGGGGCAATCCTCTGTGGTTGCCCCCTTCTTTCATACCTCCATGTCTGACCTATCTCACCTGCAAAATTACTCCACCTGTGCGGTTGTGGATAATTGCATCAAGTCTCGTTAGTCAGTAGTGTCGTGTCAACCTTAACTTGTCGTATAATCATTTGTAGGGACATCCCTGCCAGAGAGGCTCCCTCCTTGTGGGTATCCGTTAAGCAGGGACAAGGGAGTAGCACCCCTGGCACCCTGCAGCTACGATGTGATCGATTGTTGTGTGTGGGAATCTTTGTAGCTGCGACCCTTGTGGTCGCTTATTGGTAGGGCAGAAACAGGGGAGGCAGCACCTCTGTCACCCCCTGCATTCGCAGAGCCTGCCCCTGCGAATGCAGTGGGGCAGGCTCTGTCCATACATAATTAACTATGCGACAATTAACAGTTGACACGACACTACCCATTTGAGGCAAGAAAGAGCCGTTGTTATGCTTCTGTGGCTTAATACAACAACCGCACAGGTTGAAATTTCTCCTGAAAAAGTAGCACTCAGACACTTATAGCAGGGCAACACTATATGCTGTATCTATGCAACATGATACACCACAACATATTGTGTCTTGAATTTCATCTGTCTGAACAGTATTATTATTAAAGCCAGAAGGGCTGATATTATCATAGATAGACCGCCTTAATTATTCTTTGCTTTTCTTATCATATGTTGCGTTTATTATCTTTTCTGGTCTATCCCTATATATGCCAAATAATTATTCTTGTCCCCACAAAATATAGAATTAAGTTTTTTTCTTAACCTCTTAAGATAGCACAAGATACAATAATTCCTCTTATAAAATCATTTGTCCGAAACAGAACAGATGCATTTTCTTGTTAGTTCGTAACACAAAGCAATACTTATGGTTTGGTGTTTGTCAATATTTTTTTGAAAAAAATATTGACAAACACCAGCAGAATAACTATAATATTCCTATCATCTTTGATGCACTCGAAAAAATGATGGACTTAAATTTTAGTCCGCTTTATATATATTTTTGTTTAACCACAGGGTGAAGAATGCTGCTTTACTTAGAAGTTATATTAGAGGAAAGGTCTGCCTTTTGAGAAAAAGACAGAGGTAAGTAGCATTATATTTGCATAGCTGTGGTTTTTTTATTTTTCTACCAAACTAAATATCAAACTGGGGGGAGAGGCTATAGGTCTCTCCTTTTTTGTTTGATAGGGTATTAAAATATCAAAGTGAGCATTTAGCTACCAGTACAACAGATGATAGCTCACAAATAAAAAAACCCATTAAGATATTAAAACATCTTAATGGGCAGTGAGAAGTAAAAGAAAAGAAAAAGGAAATCTAATAATACCCCGCCAGGTTCTATTAGTTGCTGTATGCACTTATATAGCATACGAATGCCTTTTTTTATTTCTACTCTCAATAAATAAATATACAACATTTATTTAATATTGTCAAGACTTTTTTGGGAAAATGGTACTAAATGTTAAAAAAAATTGAGCTAAAGTCTGAAATCCTGCATAGACATTAGCCATTAATTCTGCCACTTGAATTATCCGGGAGGGATTTGGCAACAGGAAGGTGAGGAGAATGAATGGTTTTTATGGAATGATTGGAAATTCACCTGAGATGCAAAAGGTGTATAAAGATATTGAAATAGCAGCTAAGGCAGATATCCCTGTCCTTATTCAGGGAGAAACAGGAACAGGAAAAGAACTGGCATCCAGGGCAATTCATGAATGCAGCAACCGAATAAATGCCGCGTTTATTCCTGTTAATTGTGCAGCTATACCACGAGAGTTAGCAGAAAGCGAGCTTTTTGGCCATGAAAGAGGTGCCTTTACCTCTGCTCATCGTGACAGGAAGGGAAAGATTGAGTTAGCAAATAAAGGCTCTATCTTTTTAGATGAAATTGGGGATATGGATATATTTTCACAAGCAAAACTTCTCAGGGTATTGGAAGAAGGAACCATTACCAGGGTTGGAAGTGAAAAGTCCATATGTATCAATACCAGGGTTATTTCCGCAACCAATAAGCAATTAGCTGATAAGATCCAAAAAAAGACCTTTCGTGAGGATCTGTATTATCGTCTTGCTACCTTTCAGATTTATCTGCCTCCATTAAAGGAGAGGCGATCTGATATTCCTTTTCTTGCTGAACATTTTTTGTCCAAGGCAAGGGATCAGTTCAAAAGGGATGTAGCCACTGTTCATCCTATGGCAATGAATAGGTTGATAGAGTATGCCTGGCCTGGAAATGTACGAGAGTTTAAGAATGTTATTACACGAGCGGTCATCTCTTGTAAGGGTTCATCCATTACCCTTGATGATATCTCCATCTCTCTGCCATATCTTGATCAGATTAAACCAAATACTTCTGTTCTGCAAGATCCTGTGTGGCTTAGTTTTTCTAATGAAACATCTCTGAATGAAATGGAAAAAGAAGCTATTAGAAAGATGCTTGGAAACAATCAGGGAAACAAAAGAAGGACTGCAGAGGCATTGGGGATTGGACGATCTTCTCTTTACTGGAAGCTGAAAAAGTACAGATTAAGTTGATTGTAGGGGCAACCCCCTGCAGACTGTGTGCTGTTGTAGGGGCAATTCATGAATTGCCCCTACTGTCACACCTGCCTATCGCCTCAGCGGAGCAGGGAAAGGTTCTCCTCTTGAATAGCACAGCGGACAGAGCCTGCCCCTACTTATGTTTCTTCAAAGCAACGCTTACTACCCTTGAGACCCCTGCCTCTTCCATGGTAATTCCATACAAAGTATCTGCTGATTCAATAGTTCTCGGATTATGGGTAATCAGGAGAAACTGAGATCGTTTGGAATTATCGATTATAAATCTGTTTAATCTTAAAACATTTGGTTCATCCAATGCCGCATCAACCTCATCCAAAATAGAAAATGGGCTTGGCTTAAACTCAAATATGGCAAACAACAGACAGATGGCTGCCAGAGAGCGTTCTCCACCGGAGAGGAGGGTAATGCTGGATAACCTTTTTCCTGGCGGCTGGGCAACCACATCAATCCCTATCTCCTCAAGGCTATCCTTGTCAAAGTCCCCTATTTGTCGCAGTTCCCCATATCCACCCTCAAATAACTGACTAAAGAGATTGGAAAAATTTTTACTGATTGTCTCAAATGCCTCCTTAAACATAGAGGTAGTTGTAGTATCAATTTGCTGGATAAGGCTGTTCAGGTCTTGTTTTGCCGTCTGCATATCATTTTGTTGTTCTACAAGAAAGTCATGCCGCTTCTTTAACTCTTCATATTCCTCTGGTGCAGTCAGGTTTACTGTCCCAAGGGACTCAAGTGTTGTCTTTTTGCGATTAATATTCTCCAGCAAATCTTCTCTTGCCTTCTGCGACAGGGGAGAGGTATCTGGTTTAATCTGATCAGGCTCTTTTCTATATTCAGAAATAAGACGGGACATAACCCCATCCATTTGCAATTTAATCTGTTGTTTGCTCAGGTCTGTCTTGTGTGTTTTATCCCTTAGTTGCTCTGTCAATCCCCTTTTTTGCTTAATTGTCTGTTCTCTTGTCTTTATCTCCTCTTCTTTTATCTGACATAATTCCTTTAATTTATTTAGATTATGCTGTTTTTCATCCCTTTGAACAGAGAGTGCCGAGAGCTTGTGTTTATCATCCTCAGTACTTGATTGTTGTGTGCCCTGTTCCACCTTCAGACGGGTAGATTCTGCCTCAAGACGGGATATCTTACCCTCTAAATCCTGAACAGAACCTTCAAGCCTTTTTATCTGAACTCTCAATCCCTGCTCGACTTGAGATTTTTGAGCAGAGGAAACTCTCAAGTCTGAAACCTCTTTCTGGATAGAATCAAGATGGATATTCATCTGCTGAAGCTCCTGAGAGGTTTCTGTCACCTTTTCCCGCTGCTGCTTATCCTCTACTGAAAGTGTCAGCTCTTTTTCGCTTAAAACAAGGATATTTTGATTTTTTTCATTCTTTTCTTTTTCCATGGTTAAGAGCTCATCCTCAATGGTTGAGAGCATCTTTATGATTGAAGACTCTTCTTTCTCTATTGAATCTATTTGCTTTTTCAGGTTAGAGATGGCAATTTCTGTGGAATATATCTCGACATTAGCCTTATTTATCCAATTAGTCAAAAGGAGGAGTTTTTTGTCTGCTTCTGTTTTAAGCTCATGGAGATGATTTAATTCCATGAGCAGCTCCTGAGCCCTTTCCTCAAGCCGCACAATCTCACCCTTACGGCTGATAATCTCTATCCCCTTTGTTTTAGGGCTTCCACCACGGATCATAGCCGGTGTAACAAGCTGCCCATCAAGGGTTGCAGCCGCAGATACATTTTCATGCCTTTCGATTATTCTTATTGCAGTGGAAAGGTTATCGACGAGAAGCGTATCTCCCAGTAAATAATCGATAGCACTCTTGTACGCTGCATCGACTGTAATAAGGTCTGCCAGCCAGCCAATTGCCCCATCCTCAATCTCAGATTTTGACCCCTTAGTTTTTGAATCACGAAGATGATGGGATAGCAGGAGATTAACCCTTTCTGCCTTTTTGGACAAGAGATGGGACACAACAGCCTGAGCATCAGTTGAGCCATCAACCACCACTGCCTGAAGGCATTCTCCAAGGCTAACCTCAACCGCCTTTTCGTACCCTTCCGGAATATTAATCAGGCTTGAGATAAGACCATGAACACCATTTAATTTGGCAGTGCAGACAGCCTTGACACCGTCAGAATATCCTTCAAATGATTCCTGAAGTTTTTTCAATGTCTGTAGTCTGCCGGAGAGGGTATTCTGCTCCTTACTTATTGTTATTATTGATGCCTCTAATTCTTTCAACCCCTGAGCTGCATGAGTCTTTTCTTTTTGTTTTTCCTCAAACTCCTGCTTTAATTCTAAAACCCTTGATTCCTTTTCTTTCATTTCTTGTTTCATATTCTGTTTTGATTGGGATAGTTCCCTTTGTTTGACCTGATACCTTTCTACATCTGTCCCAATTCGTTCCTGACGGACACCAAGATTTTTATGCTCTACCCTTAAGCTGGTAATCTGATTGCGGATGTGTGCTAATTTATTTAGATTTTCAATAATCTCTGCTTTCATGTGTTCAACATGTTTAGACTTTTTTTCGCGTTCCTGACGATAACTGTTTAAGGCATTCTCTTTTTCATTTAATTGTATTCTTACCTCTTTCAATTCATATTCTATTGTCTTACCTTTACTGTCTTCAGATAGCATTTCTTCGTGCAATTGCTGTTTTTTTGTTTGATTCTCATTGATCTGAACAGAGATATTTTCTAATTGTGAGGATATAAAGCCTTCCCTTTCTTGTCTGCGAAGCTGCTGGCTTGTCATTTCCTTGATCTGAAGTTCCAATTGATGAAGATTGCTTTCTATGTCAAGAAACCGATGTTGTTCCTGCTTAAGGCTTTCCTTCTCAGTATCCATCTCCCCTTCAATATCAATTAATCTCTTATGAGCAGACTCTAACTCACAAGAAAGTTGCTCATACTCCTGAACGCAGGTTTCATGGGCACTCATCATGGCAAAAAATTCATCTGTTAAAAGGGTAATCTCCTGAGATTCTATATGGTTTTTTAGCTGCAAATAACGATTGGCTTTATTTGCCTGTCTTTTCAGTGATTCTACCTGTTTGCCAATCTCATAAAACAAGTCATTTATTCGTACCAGGTTTTGCTCTGTATTCTCGAGCTTGCCTATTGCCTCCTGCTTACGAACCTTATACTTGCTGATACCTGCTGCTTCTTCAAATAGCAGCCTTCTGGCTGCAGGCTTACTGGTAAGGATAAGGTCAACCTTATTTTGTTCCATCAGGGAATACGACTGTTTGCCAATACCTGTGTCAAGAAACAACTCAACAATATCCTTGAGGCGGCATGAGGATTTATTGATATAATATTCACATTCACCAGAGCGAAAAAGCCGTCTGGTAATGGTTATCTCTGTAAAGTCCAATGGAAGCAGCTTGCTGCTATTATCAAACTCAACGGTTACCTCAGCCATTCCAAATGACTTTCTGTGCTGCGAGCCATTAAAGATAACATCGGTCATGGAATTACATCTGAACACAGATGGTGATTGTTCGCCGAGAACCCATTTTAATGCATCAGAGATATTACTCTTTCCGCACCCATTTGGGCCAACAATAGCGGTAATCCCTTTTTGAAATTCAAACTCTATTTTTTCTGCAAAAGACTTAAATCCGAGAATTGTTATTTTTTTAAGAAACATTAGATACAACCTTATGGTATTAAATTATATGTCATGAGAGCAAACGGGCGGTCAGAATATCTTCGGTGCAACTCTTTTGTTACCAATGAATTATGTCAAACCAAGCAGTTTTATGTTAGTGTCTGCAATGCCATCCTTTTGTCGGATAAAGACTTGCAATGATTTATATTATACCATTTGTGAAATTAGATGTCAAGCAAGAAAATCAGGAAAAATACTCAACAGGAAAGAGAGCATTGCATAGCCTCTCCCGCCGCATCTACACTCATCTGCCTTCAGAAGGAAAAGAACCCACCCCTGCCCCTCCAAGGACTTATCCTTACCCACAAGTCCAACCACCATTAATTCAGCAATTCAACAATTCATTAATTCAACAATTGACAATTGCTGAATCGTGGAATTGATGAATTGTTAATCATTTTGGAGTACATGTTTCTGCTGTTTTGCAGCATT
>JAHIZN010000136.1 GCA_018814245.1 bacterium | reverse complement strand
TATTCCTGTTTCGCTGCAATTATTTTTCCTAAGTTTACACCCTTTGTGGTTCTTTCTCCGCCAGAGGTGCTACCTTTTCTCGTTGCAATAGCTGCTGACTAACGAGGCTTGATGCAATTATCCACAACCGCACAGGTGGAAATTTTTTGTGAAACAGAGGCAACAGAAGGTATTCCCTGGCAATAGGTGACTGTGAATACCAGTATAATGGGCTGATCATCAGCTTCTTATTAAATTGGTCACTATTATTCCAATAAAATGGAGCCAGGACAAAATTGTCATGCTCCCTGCCTGTACTTCTCCAGATAAATGGAAAAATATGATAAGAAGAAATCTCAGGGGATTTGGCATACTTAAGGATTGAGAGTAGTGCCCTGTGTTCATTGAGATTAATAGTATTATCCTGCCGATATGAATAAAAGGGATGGGCAGCCCAGCGAAAAACAGAAGGGGTTTTATTTATAAAAACCGAGGGAAAAAAATATTTACGGTTCAATTGTGTTTCTAAGTTATCATACTCATAATAAAGGGGATACAAGCATGTTCTACTAATATTTTTACCCTTCTCATCAATAAATGATAGAATTTGCAGTTTACGGTATTCCGGGTTAGTCTTGTGGTAATAACACGGATAGATAAATGATGTCATGGTCTCGCTGCCAGTTTGCCGATTAATAAAAAGCGGCCAGCAAATAGAGGTATACTTCAGGCAAGCCTCTTCATTTGCCTTATGGAAATATAATCTTAAAAGCAAAGAAATCTGTTTTTCATAGCCCATTTCCTTAGGAGTACAACGATAGGAATAGAGCGGAAATAAACCCTCACTCAAATATCTCTTTTGCGGACTTAAATAATATTCCTTGTGCCAATAAGATGGCAAGATAAATAGTTGAGAACTATTTTTATCCGTATTCTGAAATTTCCACCATAAAGGAGTAATCATCTGGTAATTATTGTTTTTATAACCACTTTTTTCAGCATAAAATGGCAACAAATATTGAAAATGCCTCGCATCTCGTCCCTTACCCCAACCCCAAAGCAGTCCCCTGTAAGAATCATAGCTTCCATTCTTAAAGTGTTCAATCCTGTAAAATGGGAAGAGACCTGTTTGTATCTTATTTTTATCTTGAAGATTATAATAAAGTAAGGTAATTTTATCTTCAATACCCTCTGTAAGATTTTTATGCCGATAATATCCGAGAGGCCAGATAGCAATGGAATTATCTGTCAAACCCTCTTTTTTGTGATACAATGGAAAAATCCCGGAGACATGTCGTTCCTTATTCTTAAGGCTGTATACAGGGGTATAGAATAGATTGTGGGTATCGACGGATCTATAATTGAGATAGAACGGATAAAAGGCGGTCAGTTTTTTTCCATCTGAGCTTGATGATTTTTCAAATAACCCTATTCGCAAAAAGGATGATGATTTAACACTATATACCTTTTGTTCAGTCTCATTTCGATAGCCCATAAGCAGTGGAAGAACACTAACATCTGTTTTTTGGAAATAATATTGTTCCCTGACAGATTTACTCATATCACAGCCACCTATGAGCCAGTTTATTTCTTTGTGTCTTCTCTCATTATTGCCTTCTTGTTCAACCTCATTTCGATAGCCTATCAGTGGAATAACACGGATATTTGTTTTTTTATAATATGTTTCCCTGCTAACAGATTTATCAAGCCCATAGCAACCCATGGGCCAAAGCAGCTTAATCCTATATTTTCTGGTATATTCTTTATCAGAAACATTATTTTTACACTCAGAATATCCACTAAATGGATATATGGGAAATATTTCCCGTTCAAATTTCGAATGGGAATACCATCCGATATTTGGCCAGACAAGTTGAAAAAGGGTCTTCTTTGGCCAGATAAAGTCAAAAAGGATCTCATTTGAATGTGTATTAGTAAAGCATGTGGTAACTGGACCAACGATTCTTCTTCTATCACCCTCTTTATTCTTCCAATCACAATAAATAGGCCATAAAATGACATTTCTTTTCTTAAACACAACATCTTCGGACCGTTGTATACTTAAATCCTCAAAATCTTTGGATTGTTGCGTACTTAAATCCTCAACCTTTTGTTCAACAATAGGTTCTCCGTGGTCTTCTGCGATTTTATCGGCAGTATTCTCAGTAATGGTTGATACTAATTCAGCAGCAGGTTTTACTGACAGTTCAGCACATAAAGTACCAACTACATCCTTGTCTTCTGTGGACGATTCTCCTATAGCATCTCCAATTAAACCCAAGTTAAGCAGGCTACAAAACAAAATAGTTAATAATATTGATTTTGATGACATTATCTCTTCCTTTTTGTCGTAACTATTCAAGTAGTGTAAGAAGTGGGATACGGAGATAGAGGAGATAAAGGGGATGGGTAAGATCAAAGCATTGGATTTCTACCTTGTTTGTGTAATGTTAATAGGATATTCACCACCCTACCCCTGCCAGCTGGGGATAACTTGATACTCAAATACTTACCAATAATCTATTATCTCCCTATCTACTTCATCTACTTATCTCCTTTTTATTACCTGAATAGTTACTTTTTGTCTATCTTGTTGTCCTGTCTAATAGTTGACACTTTTCTACAAACCTCTGTATCCTTTCCAATGCCTCTTCAATATTTTCCAAAGAAGTGGCGTATGAACACCGAATATAGCCGCTGCCGCAATCACCAAACACAGTTCCCGGTACAACAGCTACCTTTTCTTCAAAAAGTAATTTTTCGGCAAACTCCTCAGAATTTAAGCCTGTAGACATTATAGAGGGAAAGGCATAGAATGCACCCTCCGGCATAAAACACCTTAACCCTATACGATTAAACCCATCAACAATCAGTCTTCTTCGGTGATTGTATTCATTCCGCATCTGCTCCATCTGCACCCTGCCATTCTTAAGTGCCTCTACAGCTGCCATCTGGCTGACAATAGATGCACAAAGCATACTGTACTGATGAATCTTACACATTGCCCCAATAATATCCTTGTGCCCTGCTGCATACCCAACCCGCCAGCCGGTCATGGCATATGCCTTAGAAAAGCCATCCAGAAGAATTGTCCTGTCCCTCATTCCATGCAAAGAGGCAATGGATGTATAGGGCTGATCATAGCTGAGAAGCCCATATATCTCATCGGAGATAACCAATATATTATGTTTTTTTATTATTTCTGCAATAGCCATAAGCTCGTCCCTATTTAATGCTGCACCCGAAGGGTTGGATGGATATGAGATGAGGATAGCCTTTGTCTTTGGTGTAATTGCAGACTCTATCTGCTCAGGTGTAACCTTAAACCCTGTATCCCTTGTGGAAATAATTACAGGAATACCCCCGGCAAGGATGGTGCATGATTTGTACGAAACATAGCAGGGTTCAGGGATGATTATCTCATCTCCTGGATTAATAATTGCCCGCAATATCAGGTCAAGTGCCTCACTTACGCCAACCGTAATAAGCACCTCATCGTCAGAGGAATAGGTAAGATTATAATCATCGTAAAGCCTCTTGCTGATTGCCTGTCGCAGTTGAGGCAAGCCGGCATTTGATGTGTAGGTAGTATATCCCTGCTCAATGGCATAAACAGCTGCCTCACGGATATGCCATGGTGTAACAAAATCAGGCTCCCCTACCCCAAGCGAGATAACACCCTCCATTGTTGCAATCAAATCAAAGAACCGCCGTATTCCAGAGGGCGGGATACTATTAACCTTGTGTGAAATTAACTCCTTCATGTAATGACTCCTGTGTTGTAAGCGTTCAGCCGTCAGCTGTCAGCTGTAAAAGGCTAAAGCCTAAACTCCAACCATAAAAAACAAGGCAAATGAAGCGTTTCAGGGCAGACACATAGGTCTACCCCTACTACCTGTAATGCCTTGCATCCCGCCGCTTGCGTGGACAATGGGAGGCAACACCTCTGGCAGTGGCGGCTGAATTCTGACTCCTGAATTCTGGACTACAGTGTCATTGCCAGCCTTTTATCTGGGGTTTCCTCTTCAATAATCTTGCCATCGAGCTTATATTTTTTGAGTAAGAAGTGCGTACCAGTACTCTGAATATGGGGCAAAGGTGCTAATTTCTCGGCAACAAAGTAGGCTAATTCCTTCATGCTTCGTCCCTCTACAACCACAGCAAAGTCATAATCCCCAGCCATAAGATACAGGGAATGAACCTCTGGAAAGCTGTATATTCTTTTAGCGATAGCATCAAATCCAGTATCCCTTTCCGGGATTACCCTGACCTCAATAAAAGCATAAACCTTTTCCTCGTCTGCTTTTTCCCAATTAATAATCGTTTTATACTGAAGAATAATTCCCTTTTCCTCAAGATTATTGATCCTTTTCTCGACATCTTCCTCATTTAGATCAACCATAAGTGCAATCTTTGATAGAGGCATCTTTGCATTTTTTTCTAATATCTCCAGGATTTCCTTATCTTTTGTATCCATATTCATTTTGATAAAAACCCTCCTATCGAAAGTTATCAGTTTCGCTTTTCAATCACTCTCAGACGGACAAACTCAAACTCCCGTGGTCTGTTATCTCACTCACGAAGACAAATACGCTGCCATTTGTCTTGGGAAACAGAAGACTCAAGAGACGACGCTATTACCGTAGAGGGAGATTTTTCCGTTGGCTTGAGAAGCTTTGGTTTTCGCCCTCGTCTTTTTTCGGCATTGTTGGTACTTTCCATGCCGGGTCATCTGTCCAAACATGAGTGCCACAATGAACCTCCTGCTGTCGAGTGTTCTCTTCCGCTTTCTCTTGTAAATCTAACGCCTTCATATGTCCCAAATCTATCGGAAATATTATAACATAAATCAATAATCATGTCTACTTATTTTTTTTGTTTTGCTATGGTCTAATACTTCTCGAGGTTGTGTCGAGAAAAAACTTGAACATCGACAGGCTGTTACGAAATGGGTTGATATGTCATTCCGAACTAATGTGAGGAATCTTAACTCATTGATTCTCAAAAGGATAAGATTTCTCGGAGTACCTCGAAATGACAAAAAGGAACATTCCGTAACAGCCTGTCGAGTATCATGAATCAAGTCTGTATCTCTGAATAGGCATCTTGAATCTCAGGTATCCGTTCTGAGGATAATCCATCTTAATGGTCTGGTTAGAGCAAAGAATGGATTGCATATATCCACAATCGCACAGGTCGTTATTTTTTAAAAATTTATCCCGGTAGAGACCCTGTGTCTGTTTCCAAACCTTTCAAAACTGCATGTATAATCCACACAAATTATTCTATACCTCGTACCTATTCCCATGGATAGCCTTTTCCCCTGGTTCAATCTTGATGTATCTACCACGGATCCCCTTTGCTCAAGATAGATATTATCAATCCCACCCCAGACTGATATTGGTACAGGTAATGATAGACATTTGAATTCACAACCCGTAGAAAATATCATGGGTCTCTTTTATCCTTTACTTTCCGCTAACTTAGCTTGCCAACAGACGATTTATGGTGTATAATAGATACATAGGGACCCCCTCTCTATCAGGAGGTGGAACCGATGTCAGAAGCAGTTTATCAAACGATGACCGCTCCCTGTGCCATAACCAC
>JAHIZN010000135.1 GCA_018814245.1 bacterium | reverse complement strand
TATTCCTGTTTCGCTGCAATTATTTTTCCTAAGTTTACACCCTTTGTGGTTCTTTCTCCGCCAGAGGTGCTACCTTTTCTCGTTGCAATAGCTGCTGACTAACGAGGCTTGATGCAATTATCCACAACCGCACAGGTGGATCGTTTTTGGTACACACTGCCGAATGCTTTCAGAAGTTGGACCAACATTCCTTTTGAAATTTAATTGAAACCTGTTCATTGCACTGTTTAATATCCATTCTTTAGCCATTTTATCCTCCAAGACTTAAGAATTTGTCCTTATATCTAAAGTCTATAGAGTTATCAACATCGACTAATCCTTCTTTGATTATATGGGCATTTATAAAGGTTTTGTTTTTTAAGTAGAGATAACAAAGAAGATGGTTTTGTTCATCATATTTCTGATTATCAAACTTCATAAACACCCTTTGACCCTTTGTTTTTTCAAGCAGAAATTTGAGTGCTTGTCCATTAACAGATTTCTTTTCCTTTACGCCAAGCAAACGAACAACCAAATCGTTGTTAAGCTTGACCAACTCAGGGCTAATTATTTCTTTGACTGAATAATATACCTCCCTTTCTTCACTGTTTTTATCAATTTTTGAACCAAATTGAAGCTTCTTGGGGTCAATCTTCTTATCAAATTTGAGAGAGTCTTTGAAGATATAAGGCTGTTTCTTAATTTTTATACTCAGGTCAGTATTAACCCTATCTTTTAGGAACATATATTCTGTTCCTGCAGGATCAGATTGTTTAACATTGAGTTTCTCTTTGACTATGGAAATAAAATCCGGGTTGATTTCGTAACCAACCGAATTACGCCATAAATTACAGGCAGCAATCGAAGTTGTTCCGCTACCGAGAAACGGGTCCAAAACCGTTTCGCCGGAAAAAGAAAACATTTTTATCAGTCGAGTAGGCAATTCTTCAGGAAACATTGCGATATGTCCATCCTGTTTTGCCCCTGCAAAATTCCAATGACCTGCAAAGTAAGTGTTCCATTCTTCTTTCGTCATTATAGAAAGCTCTTTCTGTTCTTTGGTTGGTTTGGGCGAGTCTCCCAGTTTCTTAAAAAGCAGGATAAATTCATAGTCAATCTTTAAGATTCCGTTCCGAGGGTATGGAAAGCTGCCCATTATGGTGGCACCGCCAGTCGTATTGCAAGTTGTTACTTTTTGCCAAATAACTGCTCCCATATAATCAAAGCCTATGGTTTCACAGAATTTAATTATTTCTGTTCTGATTGGAATTACCTTATATCGTCCATAATAAACCGAACGGGCAAACTGATCCCCAATATTAATACAAAGTCGGCAACCGGGATGCAACACCCTGTGGCACTCTTTCCAGACAAGATTTAAGTTGTTAATATAACTTTCATAACTTTCGTGAAAACCGATTTGTGTTTCTGTCCCATAGTCTTTTAATTGCCAATAAGGGGGTGAAGTAATGCCCAAATGAACCGATTCATCAGGCAAAAGGTTCATTTGCCTGCTATCACCGTTTATTATTTTATGAATGGTTTTTAATCGTTGTTCCATGTCCTATACCCCATTTTCAGTTTAATATTTTCTTTGTGAATTTTCTGCTTATCAGGGCAGACACATAGGTCTGCCCCTACTAGACTACTTCCTGCATATTCATAACATCCCAATAGGTAAATATAGGTCCATCGGTACAGGTATACTTATGTCCCACGCTGCAATGAAGACACTTACCAATACCACACTGCATCCTTCTTTCTAAGGACATCATGATTCTATTCTTGGAAAAACCGCATTCAATAAGCTTTTGCAAGACAAATTGATACATAATCGGCGGGCCGCAAATGGCTGCATATGTGGTTTCAGGTGAAAGGCTGATCATATCAAATAATCTTGTTACAACCCCAACATTTGTCTTCCATGTGCCTGTGTCATCCTTATCTACAGTCAGGAGACATTTAATATCCCCTCTATCTAAAAGAGAAAAAAGCTCATCCTTAAAAAGCATTTCGTTTGGGGTTTTTGTGCCGTACATCAGGATTATATCCTTAAAATCGTCCCGATTGTCAAGGCTGTACCAGAGTAATGACCGCAATGGAGCCATACCAATACCGCCAGCCACAATCAAGAGATTATTTCCCTTAATCCTTTCCATAAAATAGCCATTACCGTATGGTCCCCTTATCCCAATTACGGCATTTTCTTTTAATCTGAATAAGGCATCTGTCACCTTGCCGGCTTTTCTGATGCAAAGCTCTATAATCCCTGTTCTTGTAGGTGAGGATGATATGGAGATGGGTGCCTCACCTGTACCCAGAACAGAGATCATCACAAATTGTCCTGGTCTATGCCTGAACTCATTCCTTATTTTTTCATCTTCAAGCCTTATCTGAAAAAGCCTGACATCATCTATCTGAGGAATTATTCTGATTATTTTTGCCAGATGTGGCATATAGGGATTAGTCATTATTTTTTGCTCCCTGAATCTTATTGGATTCAGCCACAATATCTATTTTAGCCGGGCAAGCCTCAATGCACCTTCCACAGCCAACGCAGCTTGGTCTTCCAAAAACGCCGGCAAACGACTGTTGTTTATGCAGCCACCTATGCTTAAACCTGTCTGAACGGCTTTGTCTAAAGTTGTGTCCCCCGGCTACCATAGCATGATCCCGAAACAAGCAGCAATCCCATTGCCGCCGTCTCTTGCCTGATTCCATATCCATGTTAATATCGTCAAATATCCTATAGCAATAGCATGTAGGGCAAACCATGGAACATGTCCCGCAGCTGGTACATCTATTACCCAATTCATCCCACAGATTGCTTTCGTACTCCAGATCCATAATCTCTGGCAGATTTCGGATATCAAGAAACCTTTTGAATGCCTTTTTCCTTGCAAGGGAATACTCTTTGTGAGCATCAATATCATTATGGGTTATTTCTTCAAGCAATGGACCGGAGAGGTTCAGCATATCATCACCCTTGCTTGTACCAATCCTGACTATGTAAGCACCCGGTATCTCGGAAAGAAACAGGTCAAAACCAATCTCTACATAATCTGTAGCCATAGAATTACAGAAACAAAATTCATCAGGCATACAACTCAGCCCAATCAGAGAAACATTCTTTCTTCTGTTGAAATAATAATCATCGCGATATTTTCCGGAAAAGACAAGATCCAGAGTAAGAACACCATGAATATCACAGGCATGTACCCCAAAGATAATATCATGGACATCAGATGATTGTTCGGGCTGGACAAATCCAGTTTTAGAAAATTCAAACATGGTTTCTGTGGGATGATAAAAATATTTCTTTAATGGAAGGATGGTTCTGTGGTAATCAAGCTGTATCTTAGAAATATCTTCAGGCTCATTTGTCTTTCGAAAGACAAATGATTTTTCTCCTTTTTTGATGGGTATATGAACCTCACCAATCTTTCTTAGATTTAATATAAATTCATGAAGATTATTTGTTGGTAATTTCAGAAATTTCATGTTTTATAACCACACAGATTAGAATGCAGGATACAGAATACAGAATACAGGAGTCAGGAGTCAGGAGTCAGAATAGGAAAATTTGCCTACAGTCAGTAGGGGCAGACCTGTGTGTCTGCCCTGACAAGCTTAATGAATAGGTAAGCGTATCAGTTGCTTCCAGCTTTTCTCTTGCAGTCTTGCCTTTAGCCATTTATTTTTCCTGCTTATCATTGCTACACTAAAATTCCATTCAATGTTTTTGTAATATACCACAGAATACTCGATTTGTCAAGAGATTATTATTGATGCTCAATAATTAAGTCAGTGAGTTGGCTCAAGAAAACCGATTAAATAAACAGTTACAGAAAATATTATACAGATACCTAAAAATAATTGTAGACAAAATGTAATTTCTTGAGTATACTATAATAATCTATGAATAAGGAACAGAGGAAGATAATCGCCAGTCATAGCTACTTAAAATAAGGAGGTACAATATCATGGAAAAAGAAAAATTGGCTCTATATCGGGAAAAACTTATGGAGCTTCAAGAATCTCATCTTGTAGAGAAGAAAGAATTAGAGGCAGATTATCTGCATAATTCTCAAAAGGATGAATCAGGTGACCTTTCTGCATATTCCCTGCATCCGGCAGATATGGCTACTGATACATATGAAAAGGAAAAGAATATTGCTATTCTTTCAAATCTCAGCAATACCCTGATTACAATAAATGAAGCCCTGTATCGAATTGAACAAGGAAGTTATGGGATATGCGAAGAATGCCGGAAAGAAATATCTGATGCTCGATTGGATGCAATGCCAACTGCATGTCTGTGTATTGAGTGTAAGACAAAAAAGAGTAACAATAAAAAGAATGACAGGTAAACAGATACAAGTGTTCAGGTATCAGCAGTCAGCAGTTAGTTAAAGCAAGGAAACTCAAGACATTCTAACAGGGATTTTGAGCTGACAGCTGATAACTGAATGCTTACTTTCTTGGGAGGGGAGATGGTAAGGATATTACCCTTTGGGGTTATGGTTATTGTGGTTATTTTGGATAGGATAACCAAGTTTTTTGTTCTGTCTGCTATGAAGGAAGGAGAAAGCATATCTATATGGCATGATTTTTGTTGTCTCTCCTATATCAAAAATCAGGGGATAGCTTTTGGATTGTTTCCTGCTTATAAAAACTTTTTTATTGTTACAACTATTATTATTGTTTGTATTTTGTTATATTTTTGGAAGAGTATCTCTAAAAATAATCTATGGCTTCAAATAGCTATAGGATTTATTCTTGGTGGGGCATTGGGAAACCTCTGGGATAGAATAGCATTTGGCAGCGTGATTGATTTTATTGATATAGGTTATCTGAACCATCGCTGGCCGGCATTTAATCTGGCAGATTCTATGATTTGTATAGGTGTGGGGATGACCTTTATAGATTTTATGCAAACAAAGAAAAAATCATAAGAATAAGTAGGGAAACAAAATTTGAACCCCTATAATTCTATAAATGCAGGAGAAGAAAATGCATCCTATTCTCTTTAGTATTGGGCATATAACTATTTATTCTTATGGTATAATATTTGCCGCAGCCTTTGTGACAGGAATATATCTGGCACAAAAAAAGGCTGCTTGTTCAGGGATAGAGTCAAAGATTATTGTAGATCTGGGTGTTTATCTATTGATCTCATCCCTTGTTGGAGCAAGGCTTTTTTATATAATGGACAACCTTGAGTGGTATATAAAACACCCTGCAGAAATTGTGTTTTCCAGAACAGGTTTTGTGTTTTATGGGGGATTTATCCTTGCTATAACTGTCGGGATATGGTATCTGCGAAGACATAAATTGCCTGTGCTGAAAATAGCTGACATCTTTGGTCCATCTATAGCCATTGGTGAGGCAATTGGACGAATTGGATGTTTTTTACATGGGTGCTGTTATGGGAGGCCAACAAGCCCTCCATGGGGTATATGCTTTCCAGAGGATGCTCCTGCTGGTAGTGTTGTTGTTCATCCAACACAAATATATCTCTCAGTTGCAAATGTAATTGTCTTTATAATCCTTTCCATGATAAAACCAGGGTTTACCGGAAAAATCTGTTCCTTGTACCTCATACTTCATGCCTTATTTCGCTTTGTGATTGAGTATTGGCGAGGAGACTCTGCCTCTGTTTTTCTCGGGCTTACCGGAGCTCAATTGATAAGTGTACTTTTAGGAATATGTGGGGTGGTGTTATGGATAAAGGCAAAACAGAAAGAGAATACACAGATTGCACAGATTAAGAAAGAGAGTAGAGACATATAAAGAGAGTATTGCCATTTCCTCTATTTTCTCTATATTCATCTGTGAAATCTGTGGATAGTTTCTTGTTAGCCAGTAGCAAGTGCAACAGAAAGGAGAAGAACCACAAAGGGTGTAAACACTTAGGGAAAATAATTGCGAGCGATAATAAGATAATTGCAAATGAGAAGAACTATTGACAAGAGGTTGCATCTTAAGGGGTTACACCCTTTGTGGTTCTTTCCATCTGTAAATGAGATTGACACGATATAGGTCACTATCCCCAATTATCAGTTGATAATATAACAGAAATAATGTTGCACTTGCTACTGGCATGTGCGTTTAATAAAAAGGAGGGGGATCATGAAGAAATGGTTTTGGTTAATATTGCTTACATTTGTTATGATTATGCCACAGCCAACTTTTCTTGAGGCAAAAATACGGGTTAAGGATAAAAACGCCAAAGCAATTATCATTAAGAAAGGGGATACCCTTTGGGATTTATCAAGCAAATACTATAATAATCCTGTTATATGGCCAAACTTTAAGAAGTACAATGTCTTTACCAACCCACACTGGATATATCCGGGAGAAAAATTAGCCGTTGGCTATCCTGATGCCAAAAAATTAGATAATGTTTTACAAACAAGGCTAAATGACTTGGTTGGTGAAAAAAAGGATAAAATAAAAAAGATAATTAACCTTAAAGAAGAGATGATAGAGCTTCAGGAAAAGGCTGCTCAGGCTGAGAAGGATGTGTCTGCCCTTATTTCTCAAAAAGAAGAGGAATTGTATCGACTTCAAGTAGAGCTTGGGAAAAAAGAAGAAGAGTGCAGAATGCTTGCCAGTGCTATTGGAGAGCTTCAGATAAAGTTAGCAGAGCTTGAAGCAACGGTTGATGCTCAAAAGCAGGAGATAGCTCAGCTCCAGAAGCAGAACAACTTTGCTAAGGGGGTGAGTTATTTTATTGGCTTTGCTGTTGTTTCTGGTGTAATTGCCTCTGAGGTAGTAAAATAATATACAATTAAATTTATCACGGAGGCACAGTGATACACGGAAAGATAAAGAAATGTGTAACTGTTCAGGCAGCAAGAATACAGAAGTCAGGAGTCAGGAGTCAGGAGTCAGAATAAGAGTAACTGCTCAATATCCTGTGGCAATTTCAGGAGGTTGAAATACTCAGATAGCAAGAATACAGATACAGAGAAAGAACCACAAAGGGTGTAAATCTATCGATGAACACTTGTCAACGACTCTTCTCATTTGCAATTACTCCTGTTTCGCTGCAATTATTTTCCCTTAAGATGTTTACACCCTTTGTGGCTCTTTCTCTGTAAACAAGTGGTGATTTCTAATTGCACAGGTTGAATAATTATTTGCCCCTACCAGCTCTGGGGCTATTCTGTATTCTGACTCCTGAATTCTGTATTCTGAATATCTGAGTAGTTACCAATAGTATATATTAAATGGAGGTAGTTTATGATAGCGTTTGTGATAGGTTTAGCTTATGCAGACAGTGCTGCACCTGCCTGCCCACCAGCTGGTGTTGGCGGCGGAATTGGTTCTATGGTACCATTATTGTTGATATTTGTTGTTTTTTACTTCCTTTTGATTCGTCCTCAGCAAAAGGAAAGAAAGGTACACAAAGAGATGTTGAAAAATCTTGTTAAAGGAGATAATGTAATTACTGCATCCGGCATTCACGGAACCATTGTTGAGGTTCAGGATGATATCTGCAAGATTAAGGTTGCTCAAAATGTAATAATGGATTTCTCTAAATCAACAGTAACCTTGAAAAAAAATCAGATAGATGCAACAAAGCCACAGGCAAAATAAGGCATGGTTCAAAAAATTGTTTGCCACAGAGGCCACAAAGAGCTCCACATCAGTGGGGGATTCCAATGCCGTAGGGGCAGTCTCCCGTGTCTGCCCCTCGTCTTACCTACAAATTCAAATGTCTCAGAACTAATAGAGCAATTATCATGAAAAGCGATTTTTCGCACAGCCTGACATACAATAATTGGAGAAAAAAATGCTGACACCCGATGATCTTTTTGATCTGACTGATTTTGAACACCGTGAATTATTTAATGGCTGCGAGTATGTCTGGGAGGCATTAAGTAAGATATCCGGATATATTCAGTCTGTACTTACCCCCAATATCACTAAACTCCGTATAACAGGAGATGTTTTGAACAAGACCTATGTGTTGTATCAGGGTGAAATATTAGATAATGGGTTTGAGTTATCACCAGGGGACACAGCCAAGGGCAGATTCAGGGTCTTTAAGGATGGACAGGAGTTGCTTGGGGCAACGGTGCTGTATGCAGGGGTATGCTTGTTTGATGATCAAATATCCATAGGACAGGGTACGGTTATCGAACCCGGGGCATTGATCAAGGGACCAACAATTATAGGTAAAAACACAGAGGTACGACAGGGTGCATATATTCGTGGTGGATGTATTGTTGGTGACAGATGTGTGGTTGGACATACCACAGAGATGAAAACCAGCGTTATGCTGAATGATGCCAAGGCAGGGCACTTTGCCTACATTGGTGACAGTATACTGGGAAATAATGTTAATCTTGGGGCAGGAACAAAGCTGGCAAATCTTAAGTTGATTGATTCCAATATAAGTATTAAGATTAATGGCATGATCCATGACACAGGAATACGGAAGTTTGGTGCTATCATGGGAGACAGGGTGGAAACAGGGTGCAACTCTGTAACAAACCCCGGCACAATCCTCGGTAAGGCAAGCATGGTTTATCCATGTGTTTCTGTAAAGAGTGGATATTATTCGTCCGGGTCAAGCATAAAACATTCATAACTACTGTCGTCAGGCTGTTACGGAATGGGAATTCGACACGAGAGTCATACAGTATGTTGTGCTAATCTCATCAGCAGGCACTATATTCTGGAGTCCTTCCGAAAGGAAGGACTCTATGCGGTATTGTGTTAACGCTGATTATCCATTCCGTAACAGCCTGTCGTGTCAACTGTTAATTGTCGCATAGTTAATTATGTATGGAACAGGGTGACAGAGGTGCTGCCTTCCCTGTCTCTGCCACCAATAAGCGACCACAAGAGGAGAGCACCTCTGTCAGGTCGCAGCTACAAAGATTCCCACACACAACAATCGATCACAATGTAGCTGCAGAGCTTGTCCCTGCCCTTCTCCCTTCTCCCTTCTCCCTTCTCCATTTTCCTTTTTCCATTTCTCTCTTTAGAATTCCACCTTTGGCACATCTTTTGCCTTTTTCTCAGCCTCAAAATAAGGAGATTCATTGAATCCGAATATCTTTGCAAAAAATATTCCGGGGATCCTCTTGATAAGCATATTATACTCCCTTACTGTTTCATTATATCGCTTTCTTTCCACAGAGATCCTGTTTTCTGTTCCTGCCAATTCATCCATCAATCGGGCAAACGATTCGTTTGCCTTTAGGTCAGGATACCTTTCTACTATCATCAGCAGCCTTCCAAGTGCACCTTCCATGCCAGTATAAGCCTTTATCTTTTCAGGGATTGTCTGTGCTCCGGCAAGCTTTGCCCGAGCCTCAGCAATCTGAATAAATATCTGGCTTTCATGCTTCATATATCCCTTGGTGGCATTGACCAGATTAGGGATCAAGTCTGCCCTTCTCTGGAGTTGATTCTCCACCTGAGCCCATTTAGAGGTCACGGTTTCCTTATTGATAATCATTTGGTTATAGTAAGAAAAGACCCAGCCCCCAATCATAACCATGACCAGAATCAGTACCCCAACAACACCCAATCCAATTATACAGCCTTTTTTCATAAATATTCTCCTCCTTTGGATTAATTTAATGCCTCACATGCAAGTAGCAAGTGCAACACTCTTTTACAGAAGAAGAACCACAAAGGGTGTAATCCATTAATACAATCCTTGTCAGATTCTTCTTGTTTTGCAATCACCTTAGTTATCGCTCGCGATTATTTCTCCCGCCAGTTTCTCTTTGGCACTCCCTCCTCTCTGCCATTATTGATGACCATTCCAGATTAATAGTTGGGGCTAATTGGTCACTCTATCGAAAATTCATCCGCACTTCAGGTTATTCTTAAGAATGCCTTCCTTGCTTATGGCTTGTCAAAGCTCTTCTATTGTGATAATGGCTCGGTTTTCTCCTCGCAGCATCTTCAGTTGGTCTGTGCACGCCTCGGGGTTACCTTAGTTCATTCTAAACCCTATGACTCCCCATCCCGCGGCAAAATCGAACGATTCTTCGGAACCGTGCGCCAAGATTTTCTTCCCCTTTGTTCCCTTAACACCCCTTACTCTCATGACCAGTTTAATCAATTGTTCTTAGGCTGGCTTGACCAATATCACCGAAGATTCTATCACGGCATCCAACAAGCTTCACTTGATAGATTCCTCGGGTGTATGAAGAATATTCAGATCCGCAGAATTTCACCTTTATGAGCTCGAACAATTCTTCTATCAAATCGTCTATCGCCTTGTTAAAAATGACTCTACTGTTTCGGTCAATAATATTCTTTTTGAGGCACCTCATAAATATATTGGCTCTAAGATAGAAATCCGTTATCCCTTTGACCAGACTTGCTCTCTTTATCTCTATGAAAACGATAAACCTGTCTGTAAACTTAATAAGCTTGATCAGGTTGAAAATAGCTCCCGCACGGTTGAGCTTCAGATAATTTCCAACTTTAATATGGATTCTTCTGACCCGGCTCTCTTTATTCTGCTGGCTCAGTCTCATCTACGGGACAGGTTGCAGCGATCCTTTCTATCTTCCTTTAACCAGCGTATCCAATTGAAATCTCACCTCATACCTCTCCAAAAACAAGAGATTGAGCCTTATATCAACCATCACTTAAGCCTCAAAGGCTGTCAAAAATCCCCTTTTACCCCGCATGCGATTGAGGCTATCTACAAAAACACTGGTGGGCTACTGCCCATCCAGTACATTTTTGTTGTTAGCCTTTGGTTCTCTGTATTTTTCTTTTCTTTTAGTTTACCGAATTATTGTGAATTCAATATTCAATGTCTGATCCAAGTTCTGCCCGATGTTTCCTGCAATATGTTTTGCCTGTAAAAAAGAAGAAGGCTGTTAATTCGCACCTTAAGATTAAGCAGCACACATCTCAACAGGAGTAACTTGAATATCAACAGAATGTTGTATAACTTGCCAAAGATCATAGGCATTTTGTAGCCTGAGCCAGTGTTGTGCATTTGGCTTGCCGAATGTCATTTCAAGCCGCAACGCCATTTCTGGTGTAACCGCATTATGTCCGTTGATCATATTATAAAGAGTTTCCCGTTTTATACCCAGATGACAGGCTACTTCGGTGTCAGACAATCCCAAAGGCTCCATTACCAACTCTTTGAAAATCTCGCCTGGGTGGGCAGGATTATACATATTCATGACATACCTCCTCAGTGGTAATCTTCGTAATTCACGATTTCGATATCACCATTTACAAAGCGGAAAGTTATTCGCCAATTGCCGCTAACTTTGACGGTCCAAACACCCTTGCGATTCCCCTTCAGTTCATGCAACGCAAGACCTGGAAAATCCATGTCATCCAGACTTTCGGCTTGATCCAAATTGGAGAGAATCAACCGCAATCGTTTAACATGTTCCACCTGAATACCAGACTTGCTACCAGTTCGGTAGAAATATTCCAATCCTTTATGAACGAAACTGTTAATCATAGGGTGATTATCATCCTTACGGTTACGCAATCAATTGAATTACAAAGTTATGCCTAACCATAGATTTTAATGTCAAAGTACTATCTTACGCCCAAGTATTTTCTTCCACTCTCTTGTAAGTCTAACGATAGGGTTCAGCGGCGGCGTAGCCGTCCTCTGCAACGATTGGTTATCTGCTTTTTCGTATGTTTACAATTTCCAAATCCAACTCATATCTTTTGTTAATTCTTAATGCATTTTCTTTTGTTTTCTTTACTATTTCTTCCATTGAAATACCCTTAGTTTCTTGATAAATCTTTTCCTTCCAGTCCCAGACTTCTTCTAATGACTTATCAATCCTCATCAGTAATCACCTCCATTGGGGTTATTATCTCAAGGTGTTTAGTATAGCCCTTCATTAAATTTATACCATTTATCTTCTCCATCTTGAATAGATTAGCAAGATGTCTATTATTCCAACTAAGGAGGGCATCCATTTCATAGACAGCAGAGGTAGCTGCATGAAGAGCATCCTCCACCTTTGTCTCTGGAAGGATCTTTTGAGAGATATACTCTTTTGCTAAATCCGTAACCTCCTGATTAACATCCAATTCCTGAGGTCGATATTCCTTTATTAACCCCAACAATTGATTCTTCTTATGTTCATCAGCTCTATCTATCTCATTTAAAACTGTTTGGGAAATGAATATATTATATCTATCTTGTTTGACACATCCAAAGAATTCCTTTGTAATATCTTTTTTATCTGGTGCATCATCAGCAAAATAAAAATTCCAAACTGATGTTTCTAAATAAATCCTTGGTTTCCTCATTTTCTCATCCTTTATCTTTTTAATTCTTAAAGTGAAATTACAGATAACGATAGAGCTCACCTGCCGCCAACAGTATACACCACAAAATGTTGTAAAACCACTAAACTTTGATAGGAAACAGAACTTTGAAAAATTACAGACTGTTGGCGGTCAGGTGCAGCGATTTGTTAAGTGCAACGCTGCCTTAAGCAATGTTGTATATTATCTTAGCTATCAAATCAGCGTTTCAACAGCTTCTAATATCTCTTTTAGTTTCTGGAGACCTTCCGTGAATATATCTGTAACATTTCTATTTGCAACTAAGTTATTCCAGTTACCCATGTCAGCATTCTTTAACGGTGAATGCTTCAGTTTTCCAAGAATAACTCGATCCAACCGAGGCAACTTGTATGTGCGTGAAACACTGGAAGATGGAAACACTGCTTTAATTTCACTCGGTTTTTGTACGGGTTCCACATGAGCCTCAAGGTGACGCAATGACCTCAAACCTCGAAAGATAACATCATACTGTGGTTGTTTGCACAGCCAATTTCCGAAGTTGTTTTTGCCAGATATTGTAGTAGACAAGTTTGTAAGTTGGCTTTGTAAAATCTGTAGTGTTGCCTCAAAGGTTAGCAGAAAAGCACTAACTGAATCATAAATCAAAAATCTGTGCTGCGCCTTCGCCGGATCATTTTGCTTCTCGAACCATCTATACATTTCTAATCGCCGTTCACATTCGCGCAATTTACTCCAAGAAGCATCCAGTTGACTTCCGGCAGGCGCGATGGCAACTTGGTACTCAAAATTACTAAAATCTGGTAGTGCGTCAAGAAGATTTGTAGTCATCATATTCACCTTTAGTTCTCAAATCAGCCTTTATTTAATTGTTGTAACCTGACGATAAAGATAATCTGTTCCTTGTCAGGTTGATTTTTCTTGTTAGGCTTTGATTCCCTGTCTTTTTTCTTTTGGCTTGCCAAACTATCACATTAACTTCCTCATTCAATGTTTGCCACTGTTTTCTCCCTCGTCAATATTTTTTCTCTAATTACTTGAGCCCAATAGGGTTATCGAAACTGTTTCGGTTCTCCGCGCAGGTCAGGCATTAGGGCGGGAAGGATTTCTTTCCCGACTTGTTCGTGTTGGAGATCGAGATATGCCTCGACATCAAGACAAACCTCGGAAGCGAGAGAGGATATTTTAGTTGTTAGTACTTGTTACCAAAGAGCTTGCGTAAACTGTCCCCTTTCTTCCCCTTACTCTTAATGACATTGCTTTTTCACTAATTTCTTCAACAGATAAATCTTCATCCATACCTTGATGCCATTTGGTATAATCAAATGGTTCTCTCTGAATCAGAGCAACAAACCGTTCTGCTTCAACATCGCCTATGTAATCTGTAAGAACTTGAATACCTTTAAGCCTAATTTCCGTATCAGTCATCATGACAAAAACTCCTTTATGAAACCAATTGGATCATTGATTTTAATAAAATTTACATTGATTGCTTGTCGCAAGATTTTATCATCTGTTGTTAAAAAATAATCACATTTTGAAAAGCCTGCACAGGCTATATGCAATGAATCAATTTTTCCAAATCCAACTTGTCTTAGTATGTTTGCCATTTTGATAATTTCAATATCTTCCTCAACATCTTGAATAGAATATTTCTTCCATCCATTAATTTGGACTTTTCTTTCAATATATGGATTTTTATTATTCTCGTAATCCAATAAATACGACCAAACTAATTGAATTTTGCCTGACCGAATTTCTTCTTGAATCCTTAGTTTTGCTTCTGACTCAATCCTGATTCTAATTTGTGATTGATCATCAAACGGACGATTGAAACAGCAATTATCAAGGTAAATTTTCATGTTCCTCCATACCATTGTCTATTGGTTCTTCGTTTGTTCTCGGTTTTTCGCCCGCCCGTTGATTCTTCGTCCGTTCTCAGTTCTTTGTGTGTCTAACCATAAAAATCACTGGTGGGCTACTGCCCATTCAGTGCATTTTTATGGTTAGACTTTGGTTCTCTGTCTTTTTCTTTCTGGCTTGCCAAACTATTACATTAAATTCCACATTCAAGGCTTGATCCTAATCCTTCCTTATAATTATGCAAAAACGGCAACTTCCACAGAGCGTTCGACAGCAAAGCTTTTGTGATGGAGTCTGATACGCTCAATTTCGTGAAGTGTTTCTGCTGTAAAATAGCTCTCTTTACAACGAGTAC
>JAHIZN010000455.1 GCA_018814245.1 bacterium | reverse complement strand
GAAGAAATCGTTGAACCCGTGGCTAACCTCAAGTTAGAAGAGGGAAGAGAATTTATTAGTGTTATCAGGAAGATGTTAGGGATGGATTAATAGATGAAGTTGTAGGGACAGGGCTTGTCTCTGTCTGAAACTGTTCAACCTGTGCGGTTGTTGCATTAAGCCACAGAAACATAACAATAGTAGCAAATGCAGCAAAAGAACCACAAAGGGTGTAAATCATAAGAGACTCTGTCCCTTGTCAGGCTTTTCTCATTTGCAATTACTCTTGTTTTACTGCAATTATTTTGCCTAAGTTTACACCCTTTGCCTTTTTCTTCTGTGTCTGAAAAAACATCGGGATCCGGGACAGAGACATAGAAAAAAGTCGCTTAACAATCGAATGGAAAATTACGATTCACGGTGAACCAACACAGAAAGAGTTGCAACGGAAATAGCCCTAAAATCAATTGAGGAGGCGAAAAATAAATGGAGATTCAAGAGAGAGCTGTTTATACTACAGATGAAACAGCTCAAATCCTAAAAATTAGCACTGTTACTGTGGAGAGAAAGATACGGCGAGGTGAGATACCAGCTACAAAGATTGGAAGAAAATATCGGCTTTTAGGCAATGATATTTTGGGGCTGTTTGATTGGAAAAACAAGGAAAGGAAGAAAGAAGAGATAGTCTTTGGAAGTTACAATATAGGGGTTGCTGACAATATGAGTAGAAAGGAGATGTACAGTGATAGATGATTTTTGTTTACTGGATACAAACATATTGGTTTATGCTACTGATATAGACTCCCCATTTTACCAGAAAGCTAAAGATGTAAGAGATAATGCTCATGGAAGAAGAATAAAAGGATGCGTTGCTCTCCAAGTACTTACAGAATTTTACTCAGTAGTGACCAATCCCAGGAAGAACAAAAAACCACTTTCTTCAATGCAGGCAAGAAAAGAGATAGAGAATTATCTAAAGAGTCCAACTATTTTCAAAATTTCCATAAAGGCTACTACTATCGAGAAAATGGTAGAATTGGCAGAGAAGTATGGAACAAAAGGTCCAAATGTTTATGACCTTCAGTTGATGGCTACAATGTTGGATAATGGAGTCAGGAAAATATACACAGCCAATGAGAAAGATTTTGTAATATTCAAGGAGATAGAAACAGTAAATCCCTTCAAGTAATATCTACACTCCATTGTCCTGCCAACTATACTAAAGAAAAGGCAGGGGAAGCTCAGGAATCTGCAGAAGGATTATGGATATTGTCAAAGGAATTCTTAAGATATGACATTGTAGAAAAATGACAGATAACCGCAAAGAACACAAAGATTTTTTGTAGTCATTCAGCCATATAATTTTTTGACAGAATAACAGGATTGACATAATAATCATCTTGCTTATCCTGTAATTCTGTCAAAAAATTATAGGGCTGAATGGTGAAAAACTTGAACATCGAGTTCTATTAAATCAAATTCCTTAATACGGCCTTAAAACTGAAATATCTTTCATTGGATAGTGTTTTAGATTTCTTGTCGCAAGATTCAACTCCATTTCGCTTGCGGTTGCAGCGATTATAGCATCTCCTATATTTAAGTTGTGGCTCTTGCTGAATCTCCTGAGATATTCACCTGCTTTATCAGCGATTGCTGTATCGATAGTTACGGGTATTATGATCTCAAAAAGGCCTGATACAATATTCTCTTCTCCATTCCTCATCCCTGCATAAATCTCAGCCCTGCTAATCACGGAAAGGAAAAGGTGGGAACCTCTTTCAATCTCTGTATCGAGAAAATTAAGGGCATTCTTTTCTTTCCTTAAATGGTCAATAAGTATGTCGCTATCTATAAGCAGAGACCTATGCATCAGTCTTTTATCCTTTCAAGGCGTATTCCCCATCCTTCTCTGATCTGGTTTATATACTCTATGCTGTCTTTAATATCTTTCCTGTCTGCCCATATACCAAAGCTCTCCATGAGAAGTTTCTTCCTTGAGACTGCCGAGACCTTTTCATGTCCAGCCAGCATTTCCTGAAGAAATTTTTGCTGTGATATCGTAAGTAGTTGTATCTTTTCTATAACATCAGCAAAAATATCCCGTTCCATAGTTCTTGCATATTCCATATTTACTTACCTCCTCATAATAATTTATATCAATTTAATTAATGGATTGCATATACTGAACCCCTCTTCTTATAATATCACAAAACATTAAGAATTGCAAGATTTTTTTATGATTGACATTAACTCAAGGATATGTTATGCTTAAGATAACAAGAAGGGAAGAAGTTTTATCCTTGTATGCCTGATTCTTGATGTGAAATTATCTTGATTCACCAAGAATTGCTGTATTTATAGTACCTGCAAGTTACACCTATTCTTATTGGGAGGAAATCATCTTAAAATGTGGAAAATTCAATTATTTAAGCTTAATTACGATGACCGTGAGGTTCAAGCTGTGGCAGATGTTGTAAAAAGCGGCTGGATTACCATGGGTGAAAAAACTATAGGATTTGAAAAAAGGTTTGGTGAATTCTTAGGTGGTGAAATTAAGTGTACTGCTGTTTCAAGCGGCACGGCTGCCTTGCATATGGCATTGCTTGCCCTTGGAGTTGGCAGCAATGCGAATATGAGAGCAAGAAAAAGCTGGACAAAGCAAGAGATTG
>JAHIZN010000018.1 GCA_018814245.1 bacterium | reverse complement strand
GGTAACCACAAATGAGAAGAGCCTAATAATGGTTTATTTCTTAGAATTTACACCCTTTGTGGTTCTTTCTCTGTATCTGTATTCTTGCTGCCTGAATAGTTACTGTTGCTTTCAACCTCTTGTGAATTGCTACAGGATATTGAGCAGTTACCATTTGGTCATATCCTGTCATCTGATTGAATAAATGCACGAGTTATGTATAACTATGAAGCCCTTTCATGAGTAAATTTACCCAAGATAAGTAAAGATAACCACAGCAAAGCCAATAATAGCCAGCCATGCTGCCTTTTTTCCCTGCCAACCCGGGGTCATGCGGGCATGAAGGTAGATGATGTAGGTAATCCATGTAACCAATGCCCATGTCTCTTTTGGATCCCAACTCCAATATGTCCCCCATGCATAGTTTGCCCAGACAGCACCAGTGACAATCCCGATAGTTAATAGCAATATTCCCACTTTTGTGGTTTTATAGGTTAATTTATCAATTATAGCCAAATCATCTGATTTTCGATTTTCGCCATCTGCTGACTGCTTTCTGTCTCTTGTTTTACATAAATATACTATCCCGCACCCAAAAGCAACTGCAAAGGCAGCATAAGCCAGAAAACAGGCAGCAACATGAAATTCCAGCCAATGACTCTGCAAGGCAGGGACCAATGGGGTTATCTGCTTTATGCTATCAGGGAGCAGAGATGCATAGCCAATGGTTAAAAATGCCATACACATGATAAATCCGCCAACAACCCTTGCCCTGTATCGGTATTCAATCAGGAGATAGAATATAACCATTGACCACGAAGAGAATACCAAAGATTCGTATAGATTGGTAAAGGGTGCATGGTTTGCAGCAATCGTTCGTATAATTAATCCAACAGTATGGCAAATAACACCTGATATGGCAGCAGTAGTAGCCCATTTGCCCAGAGTCAGCCTGTCAAACAATGAAAATATTGTGTAGAGAATGGCACTCACACCGTAAGCAATTAAAGCAGTTCCAAACCAAAAAGCATCCACTTTTGACCTCCAAAACTCACAATATAATCGTAAGGTGTTTGTATCTGCTCAGGTATGCAGAATTCAGAATAACTCCAGAACTTATAAGGGCAGACACATAGGTCTGCCCCTACCGATTATAAGGGCAGACACATAGGTCTGCCCCTACCGATTATAAGGGCAGACACATAGGTCTGCCCCTACTGCGTGCCCCAAATGACACCATAAGCCCAAGCATTAGCAGCCCGCATCCTGTCCAGACAATCGGGACAGATGGGTCTTTTACTATCTGCAAACCAGTAAATTCTGTGGATTCAAATCCAATAAGTTTAAGCTTGATATCCATATTATTCACCTGATGATAATTTTGGAAATTATAAAAAGCCCAGTGAGTAGTCTTAAGCCTGTTGCCATCATAGACTTGTAACTCAACAGCTGGGTTATTGAATTTTTCTGATCGAGAGTAGATTTTCTTTCCATCCATGACAAAATCAGGCAAAAATTGAGCTATTTTGATGGTTGTATTTGTTTGAGGGATGTGGAATTCATCCCCTGTCTTGACATGAAATTTTTTTATCCACTTCCCATTATCCTTGCTTGCCTGTATGGTTATTCGGTTGCCATGTGTGCCGCCACTGCCAGGGGTGCTACCCCTTGTTTTGCTCATGCCATGGCTTGACTGGTAAATCCATATCCCTTTATAGACCAATGGATGATTGACCTCTATGGTCTTTGTCAGCACCTTTTTGCCTTGTTCAATAATGGTCAGTGTGCTTTTATAGTCCTTTGGCATCAATGAGTTGGGATAATATTCAAGGCTGAAGTCTTCAACCTTAAGATAAATATTCGTATGCGGCAGCTTGACCGTATCCTTTTCATTGATCTCAAGATGCTCCTTAAACCCTGTTAAACCACCTGTTATCCCTCCGATAAGGATAATAAGAATGCTGGCGTGGGTGATATATGCCCCAATTCTCTTATTTTGCAGTACAGACATCTTGCCTGCATCTTTATTAAGCAAGGATGAATGCCTGTAAAGTGAGCAGCCAATAATATCAATCCCCAATAATGTTAAGAGTCCGATAAACCACCATGAATGATATACATCAATAAGGGATGTCAGCTTGAGGAAGCGATATATAATTTCCCCATATCTGATTATATAATTGTAGTCAGGTACATTCTGGGGAATAACAGTGCCAATAATACAAGATAGGGCAATGATGATTAATAAGCCTATGGCTGTTTTTGTTGATTTGAACATGTTTTTTAACATAAAATGCCTGCCGTAGAGTAATTAAAAATTATGAATTAAAAATTAAAAATTGAAGCAAAAGAAATGAGAGAGAATAAAATACAGTCTATAATTTTCAATTTCCTTTTCCTCTTTTCCTCCTTCATTTTTAATTTTTAATTCATAATTTTTAATTTCCTCCTATTATCCCGCCGCCAACAACATTCTCATTCTCATAAAAGACCACTGATTGACCTGGTGTTATTGCTTGTTGAGGCTCATAAAACTCTACACTTACCATGTCATTGTTTAAGGGTGAAACAAAAGCCCTGACCTCTTTGTGTAGATATCTGATTCTTGCCATTAGCTCTATCCCGGATGTAATACCTGACACAGATACCCAATTCATTGCCTTAGCTGTCAGCCTTTTGCAATAAAGCAAGTCCTTATCGCCAACAATAATAGCATTCTTATTCGGGTCTATGCTTATAACATAAAGCGGCTTACCGGCTGCAATCCTTAACCCTCGTCTCTGTCCTATGGTATAAAAAGCAATTCCCTCATGCCTGCCAATGATAATTCCATCACTGTTGAGAATATCACCTGGAACAAGCCTATCTAACGCCCTTTGCCGGATGAATTCCTGATAATTATTTTGAGGGATAAAGCATATTTCCTGTGATTCAGGCTTATCTGCTGTTTTAAGTCCAAGCCTTGTTGCTATTTTTCGCACATCTGCCTTTTGATAATTACCCAAGGGCATGATTGCCTGCGATAGCTGTTCCTGTGTAAGCCTGTAGAGAAAATAGGATTGATCCTTGGTTAGGTCAATCCCTTTTCTAATTACGAATCGTGCATCTTGCTGTTCTATCCTCGCATAATGCCCGGTAGCAAGATATTCTGCCCCTAATTGCCTTGCTCTGTCAAGCAGCAATCCGAATTTTATCTTGGAATTACAGACAACGCATGGATTTGGGGTGCATCCCCGCAGATATTCATCTATAAAATAGCTGATTATTTTTTGTTCAAACTCTGCCCTGCAATCAATGATATGGTGTTCTATACCCAGCTTGCCTGCTACATCTCTGGCATCTTCAATGACCTGTGAAGGACATGTATCTGTTCCCTCAATCTGACATCCCATGACAGGAATGTCCATGGTAATACCTGCGACCTCATAGCCTGCTTCCTGTAGGTGCAGGTCCCTGTGCCTGCCCTCTGTTCCCGTGTCCATGGTAATACCTATGACCTCATAACCTGCTTTTTTAAGCAGATAAGCAGTCACAGATGAGTCAACCCCTCCACTCATAGCTGCAACAATCCTTTTTGCCACCCTTACACCTCATTCTCGGACTGTCTCGGACAGGGACAAGCCCTGTCCCTACAATTCAACATTCATACTTCCTGTTCGATACCCTTCCAGATCAAGGGTTACATAGGCATAGCCAAGCTGTTTGAGTTTTGCCACAATATCTTCCTGTTTTTCCATGCAGAGGTGCATCTCGTCTGCAGGCATCTCAATTCGACAAAGATTTGTATAATGTCTTACCCTTACCTGAGATACCCCCAGTTCGTGGAGGTATTTCTCAGCCATTTCTATCATCTGTAACTCTTCATAGGTGATTTGCTTATTGTATGGAAATCGCGAGGCAAGGCAGGCATTAGACGGTTTATCATGGGTAGTCAAGCCCATATCTTTTGACAACTTGCGTATCTCATACTTGGTCAGTCCAACCTCTTCTAACGGTGATCGAACACCAAACTCTTTTGCAGCATCCCTTCCTGGACGAATATCTCTCATGTCAGATGCGTTTGAGCCATCCAAAATATAGCTTAACCCATGTTCTTTGGCTATCTGGCTTAATCTTTCAAATAGTCCTTTTTTACAGAGGTAGCACCTATTTCTTGGGTTATCCGCAAAATCATTTATTGATAGTTCAATAAATAGGTGTTGTACTCCTAATCCAAGGGCTATTTCTTCTGCTGCTTCAGCCTCTGATGCAGAATGCAGTGGTGATTTAGCAGTTACAGCAAGTACCCTGTCTCCCAGGATATCATGGCTAATCTTAAGCACAAGGGTTGAATCTACCCCGCCAGAATAAGCAACCAGGACACTCCCCATTCCTTTAAGAGATGACTTCATCTGCTCTAATTTTGCAAGCATAATTACTCCTCGAAAATTAGCGACCTGTGCAATTACAAACAGAGAATATATCCGCAGATTTCGCAGATTTCACAGATTAAAGACAATCTGTAAGACAAATTCAACAACTAATGCATGGTGAAATTATAGAGAGACAGAGGGCAGGCACAGGGTACTGCCCCTACGACAAATGTCTTCTGAGCCATTATCCTGTTTGCTATAATACCTATCTGATTTTTTCTGATAATCTGTGAAATCTGAGTAATCTGCGGATAATCTTGATTGCACAGTTTGCATTATCCCTGAACATAACCAAATTCTTTCAGATCATTTGATGACTTACGCCAATCCTTTCTTGTTTTAACCCAAAGTTCCAGGTATACCTCTCTGCCAATCAATTCCTCAATATCCTTTCGTGCTTCAGTAGACACCTTCTTTAATCCTGCCCCATTCTTGCCAATAAGGATTCCCTCCTGAGACTCTCTTTCAACATAGATTATTCCCTGTATATAATCCTTTGGCTTTCTTTCCTTGAACTCCTCAATGACTACAGTGGTAGAGTAGGGGATCTCCTCCTGATAATACTTGAATATCTTTTCTCTGATTATCTCAGCTGCAAAGAATCGTTCAGGCTTGTCTGTAAGCATATCTGATGGATAAAATGGCTCACCCTCTGGCAATGAGGTTTTTATTGTTTTCAGCAAGTTGTCAGTCCCTTTAAGTTTTAAGGCAGAAATAGGGATTATCTCATGGAAGATATTCATCGATGCATAAGTTTCGATCAGCGGCAGCAAGGTATCCTTTTGAATGGTATCAATCTTATTAATAACCAGAAGGACGGGTTGTTGACAAGATGATAATCGTTCAATAATCCTCTTTTCAATTCCTTGCAGCGGAGCAGGTTCAACTATAAAAACAACGACATCTGCCTCATCTAAAACATGATAAGCACATTTAACCATGTTCCGATGAAGCTGGTAATGAGGCTCTAATATTCCAGGGGTATCCAAAAAGATCATCTGAGAATCCTCCAGCGTAAGTATACCCATGATTCGATGTCTTGTAGTCTGTGGTTTTGGGGTAACAATAGATATCTTTTCCCCAAGAAATGCGTTTAATAGGGTAGATTTCCCTACATTTGGCCGCCCAATTATACCTACATATCCGGAGCAGAATTTTTCGGACATACTTTTTCCTCCATATCATATTAGACTGACATCTGAACAATTATGACTATTGTCGTGTCAAATGTTAATTGTTGCATAGTTAATTATGTATGGACAGAGCCTGCCCCCCTGCAAATGCACTTATCCTTACCCACAAGTCCAACCACCATTAATTCAGCAATTCAACAATTCATTAATTCAACAATTGACAATTGCTGAATCGTGGAATTGATGAATTGTTAATCATTTTGGAGTACATGCTTCTGCTGTTTTGCAGCATT
>JAHIZN010000134.1 GCA_018814245.1 bacterium | reverse complement strand
TAATGAGTGAATTGAGATTAGCACCATGATTTATCATGGTGGTGGATGCAATGTTTTGTGAAGGGTGTAATTAATGAGTGAATTGAGATTAGCACCATGATTTATCATGGTGGGGGATGCAATGTTTTGTAGGGGGTGTAGCTGATGAGTGAGCAATTTGAACCAGAAATTGTAGCATTTTGTTGTCATTATTGTGCCTATGGGGCGGCAGATTTAGCCGGTTCGATGAGGCTCAATTATCCTGCAAATGTGAAGATAATTAAACTGCCATGCACCGGCAAGGTAGATATTATCTACCTGCTTAAAGCGTTTGAGGATGGGGCAGATGGGGCGTATGTAGCAGGCTGCCTTGAGGGTAATTGTCATTTTATGGACGGTAATATCAAGGCAAAACGCCGTGTAGCACGGGCAAAAAAACTGCTTGATGAAATAGGGATTGGCGGGGAACGATTGGAAATGTTTAATATGAGTGCCTCGATGGGTCCTAAGTTTGCTGAGGTGGCGAGGGAGATGACAGAAAGGGTACGGGCATTGGGACCAAGTCCGTTGAGGAAGAAAATATGTGGAAACTAAATCGTTTTTTTGAAAAGGCGGTAAAAAAAGACACAGACAAGGAGGAGATTGAAGCCTGCAAGCAGGCAATTCGTATCAAGCCTGATGATGCCGAGGCACCTGCAATCTGGGCAATGCTTATTATTTACTTGGCCGCTACGAGAAGGCGATTGAAGCCTACAAGCAGGCAATTCGTATCAAACCTGATTATACCATGGCACACTACAATCTGGGTGCGGCTTATTATTCACTTGGCCGCTACGAGAAGGCGATTGAAGCCTGCAAGCAGGCAATTCGTATCAAGCCTGATGATGCCGATGCACACTGCAATCTGGGCAATGCTTATGCTTCACTTGGTCGCTACGATGAGGCGATTGAAGCATACAAGCAGGCAATTCGTATCAAGCCTGATTATGCTGAGGCACACTACAATCTGGGTCTGACTTATTTGACTCTTGGAGATAGTGGTTCTGCTCTGGATGAGTATAAGATTCTCAAAAACATAGATACCGATTCAGCTAACGAATTGTTTAATCTAATTTACAAGTAAACGAGAATCAAGAGAGCAAATATCGTTGGTTATGACAGCATAAAGGGTTTGTGCTTAACGGTAGTTACCAAAATCCTAAAGTTATCTTTGATATTCATGGTTGAAGGTTTTTGCTTCCCAAAAATTTTTATGCTGAAGATATTATCTCACATTCATTATGGATAGGAATTATGAGAAAAGAACAAAAGATTATCGAAGAAAAGATTATCGAAATGGTATTGGAATTTCTCTCTAAAACCACTGAGGTAGATTATAAAGTTACCGAAATTCCTGATGAGGAGGAAAGGAATTTGCCTGCATGTGATGCGATAGCATGCGTAGGCTCTATAAGTGTTGCCGTAGAGCATACTTCTATTGACAGTTTTCCTTGGCAACGGAGAGATAACGAAAGAATTATAAAAGCTTTGGGACCATTAAAAACCGAGCTTACAGGTAAACTCCCTACGACTGGTCACTATGACCTCGGCGTATACCACAATACGATACCTAATATTAATTGGAAGGGTCTTCGTAATGAGATTTCTAAGTGGTGTCAAGAAGTTGCTCCCAATTTAGAAATAGGAAGTCGCGATACTGCTCCTCGTCATTTCGTTAAAGGTGTAATTCAAGAAATGCCAGTAGTTCTTTCTCGCTGGGACGAACAAGATGGACAGTTTGGAATAAGTTGTTCTATTGAAAATTTGGAAAAGCAAAGGGAAGAAGTTATCAACAATGCTTTTAATTCTCGAGGGAGCAAAGTGGTGAGTTATAGAGAGAAGGGATACAGAACAATACTCATACTTGAGTCAGAAAACGATAGGTGTTTAGCAACTATTCCTTTTATAGGTAAAGCTTTCCGTAATACAATAAAAAAGATTGACCTAATGGAATTGCCCGACGAAGTATATCTCTGCTTCGGTGTAACAAACAAACCACCATCTATCACACCCCTTAAATTCGGAAATACAATATGGCCTGATGTAGTTATTTCAAAGGAGCCATACAAGTAGAAATGACAAATTAATGTGTAAGAACAGGGGAAAATGGAGAAACAAAATCTGTTCCGAGGAATTAAGGTTAGGAATTGAAGAAATTGAAAGGATGATAATTTATGTTGTATCTGTATCTTGATGAAAGTGGTGATTTAGGGTTTGATTTTGTTAATAAAAAACCATCAAGGTATTTTACGGTGACTGTTTTGGCATTAAGAACAGTTGAAAATAATAAGAAGTTAGCCAAAACAGTGAAAATAACCTTAAAAAGAAAATTCAGAGAAAATTTAACTGCGGAGCTTAAAGGTTCTGCCTGCCCATTAAACATAAAAAAATATTTTTATACCCTTGCAAGAGATATTAAATTTGGGATTTACTCAATTACTTTAGATAAACAGCGGACTTATGAACATCTTAGTAAAGACAAAGAAAGGGTTTATAATTATATAGCCCGACTTGTATTTGACCAAATTCCTTTTGACCAGACTGATGTAAGAATAGCAATTATCATTGATAAATCAAAAACCAGCGATAATATTAAGAAATTTGATGAATACATTATACGACAGATAAAGAGTAAATTTGACCCCAGAATTCCATTGGATATTTACCATTATAGCTCTTATGAATGCCTGTGTCTACAGGCAGTTGATATGTTTGGATGGGGAATTTTCAGAAAGTATGAACGAAACGATTTGGAGTGGTATAATGCATTTAAAGAGAAAATTCAATATGAGGTGCAATATCTACTAAAATAAAAACGAGCGTGCCGTGTGAGCTTGTGATGTCGAGGCTCATAGCCTCACAGAGGGAAGCACCTCGAACAACCCACAGCGGTCTTATCGCTCTGATTATATTATAAATGATTTTAACAAAGATGTCAAGAGAAATTTTAACTAAAGGGTAATGGGTTAGTTAATGGTGGAAATTTCTATAGGAAAGATACACACCCCCTACTCCCTCTCAAGAGGGGATTTGGAGGTGTGTGAAGTTCACTCCGCTAAAACAGAATGCATCTTCTGTTAAACATTTTTCCACCATTGACTAACCCATTACACTAAAGGAGGTAAGAGAATTAAAAATTAAGGAGGTGGAAGAATGGGACTAACAAAGGTTACCGTAAATGTTACAAATCTGATGAAATCCCTGCCAGGATATGAAGGGTTGTTTTTGGTTGATACAGGTAGTATAAATTGCATGGCTCCAGAAAGCGAGTTAATAAAGATTGGCATTCAAGTTGAAGGGAAGGCAGTATATGAATTGGCTAATGGCCAGCCGGTAGAATATAAGTATGGTTTTGCAAGGATTTCGTTTATGGGCTCAGAAACAGTATCTCAGATTATCTTTGGACCCGAGGATACAGAGCCAATTCTTGGGGTACTCGCATTAGAAGCTGTGGGTATTGGTGTTGATCCGGTTACCATGACCTTAAGAAGAATGACGGCAATATCGTTAAAATAAAGGTAACTACTTACCACCTCTTTTTTCACGCAAAGATCGCAAAGATTTCACGCAAAGAATCGCAAAAGATTATAAATTGTTTACAATCCTGTGAATTCCGTCTTTCAATTTAATGGCTACTTCTATTATTTTATACGATATTTCATTTTCAGTCATAAATCTCTGCGATCTTTGCGGTTTTTTTACTTTGCGACCTTTGCGTGATATTATTATTGCTGAGTAGTTACAAATAAAGAATGAACTGATTGCTAAACGCTTACAGATTATTAAGGAGGGATGAATAATGATTGTTGCTGAACAAAAGCCGATTCAGGAAATTAAAACAATGACGGCTAAGTATCAAAAGATACTGGTAGTCGGCTGTGGAACATGTGTAACCGTGTGTATGGCTGGTGGTGAAAAAGAGGTGGGGATTATTGCCTCTTGCCTGCGAATGGCTCTGCGAATAGACGGAAAAGATCCGCAACTGATTGAGGATTGTATTCAGAGGCAGTGTGAATGGGAGTTTGTGGATACATTAAAGGACAAGGTTGATGGCGTAGATGCTATACTTTCATGTGCCTGCGGTGTAGGTGTGCAGGCATTGGCTGAAAGATTCCCGGATAAACCAGTGTATCCGGCATTAAATACCAGCTTCATGGGTATGCCAAAGGAACATGGGCTGTGGGTAGAAAACTGCCGTGGCTGCGGGAATTGCGGGCTTGGCAGGTTTGGCGGGGTATGCCCGATTGCACGGTGTTCAAAGGGATTGCTCAATGGTCCATGCGGCGGGAGTCAGGATGGTAAGTGTGAGGTGAGTAAAGAGATGGACTGTGGCTGGCAGCTTATCTATGAACGATTAAAAACATTGAAACAACTTGACCAGTTAGAGGATATATTGCCGCCAAAGGATTGGTCAACAGACAGGGATAAGGGACAACGAAGAATGTTGAGGGGGGATGTGTATTATGAACAAACCGTTTAATGAGGTAGCACCTCTGGCAGAAATACTTGCTTCAGGTGAGTTTGTGATCACCTCAGAGATAGGTCCGCCAAAGGGGACAAATATCGATAAGATGCTGCATCATATTGAGATATTGAAGGACAAGGTTCACGGGATGAATGTTACGGATAACCAATCATCAGTGATGAGATTATCATCTGTGGCAGTGTGTCATATTATCAAGGATCATGGCGGTGAACCAATCCTGCAGATGACCTGTCGGGATAGAAACCGTATGGCATTACAGTCAGACCTGCTTTCTGCCTATGTTTTGGGTGTGAGAAATGTTCTTTGCCTTACTGGCGATCACATCAGCCTTGGTGACCATAAGGGTGCTAAACAGGTATTTGACATTGACTCTGTTCAATTGATTGCTGCTGTGAAGAGTCTGGAGCAGGGGCAGGATATTGGCGGGAATAAACTGGATGGCGGGGTTGAGTTTTGTGTTGGTGCTACCGCTACACCTGAGGCAGACAATATGGATTCCCAGCTCCTGAAGTTTCGCAAAAAGGTTAAGACAGGTGCAGGATTTTTCCAGACACAGGCGGTTTATGATATGGTCAGACTCAAGTCATTTATGGAACATGCCAGAAAGTCTAATGTTAAGATATTAGCCGGCATCCTTGTTCTTGTCTCCGCAGGCATGGCAAGGTATCTCAATGCCAATGTAGCCGGGGTATGTGTCCCGCAGGGGCTGATTGATGAAATGGCTGGTGCTGAAAAGGGTAAGGCATTACAAAAGGGTATGGAGATAGCTGCACGGCAGATAAAGCAGATAAAGGACGAAAAAATATGCGATGGTGTGCACATCATGGCTATTGGCAAGGAAGAGATAGTGCCGGAGATATTGGAGATGGCAGGGGTGTAATTTCTGAGGGCAAGGAAGAGATGGGTCACGCAGAGACGCGGAGGACGCGGAGGGGTCTCTGCCACTGCTGGCAAGGAAGAGATCGTGCCGAAAATGTTGGAGATGGCTGGGGTGTAGGCTCTGAGGGCAAACTTCAGACTTCGGAAGTCTAAAAATCTAAGTATAACGCGGAGGAGAAAATACCGATGAATATACCTTTACTTGATCTAACCAAACAGTATCAGTCTATAAAACAAGAAATTGATCAGGCTGTTATACATGTTCTGGAAAAGGGGAGCTTTATTCTTGGTGAAGAGGTTGGTTTATTAGAAAAAGAGATTGCCTCACTTTGTGGTGCAAGTTATGGTATAGGGGTAAATTCAGGCACAGATGCCCTGCTTTTATCTTTAATGGCTTATGGGATAAGCAGGGAAGATGAGGTCATTACCACCCCGCTTACCTTTATTGCTACAGCTGAGGTTATAGCCATGCTGGGTGCCAAGCCTGTGTTTGTTGATATTAATCCCAAAACATTTAACATTGATGTAGAAAAAATTGAACAGGCAATCACCAAAAAGACAAAGGCTATTATTCCGGTACATCTTTATGGTCAGATGGCGGATATGGATCCAATCATGGATTTGGCTAAAAAATACAATCTTATAGTGATTGAGGATGCAGCTCAGGCAATACTTTCTGAATATAAGGGAAAATGTTCTGGAAGCATTGGTCATACCGGATGTTTTTCCTTTTTCCCGGCAAAAAACCTTGGGGCATATGGTGATGCCGGTATGATACTGACCAATGATAAGGATGTGGCAGAAAGATTAAAAATGCTGCGAAACCATGGATCAAGGATCAAATACCAGCACTCACTTCTTGGGTGTAACAGCCGTCTTGATGAGATTCAGGCAGCTGTCTTAAGAATAAAGGCAAGGCATATCACCAAATGGACACAGACAAGAAGGCAAATCGCTAACAGATACAATGAATCCTTGGCAGATATTCCATGGCTCACTATCCCCTTTGAAGAGGAATGGAATAAATGCGTCTATAATCAATACACCCTGAAGGTTCAATACCGGGATAAATTTCAGAAACATCTATCTGAAGCCGGCATACCTACTGCCATTCACTATCCCATGCCATTGCATCTACAGGAGACATTCTCATGCTTAGGATATAAACAAGGAGACTTTCCTGAGAGTGAAAAGGCATGCTCAGAGGTTATCTCCTTGCCCATATATCCTGAACTAACAGATGAGCAAAGGGATGCTGTGGTTGCAGGGATCAGATCTTTTGAATTGTAAAATTAATGTAACTATTCAGCTATACAAATGTGTAAGATAAGGGGAAATGGGGAAAAGGGAGAATTGGAGAAAAAATCTTAATCTATTTCTCTGATTCAAAAAACAATTCTTGTAATTTTATCAGTTAATTCTTCTTTTCTCCATTTCCCCATTTTCTCCATTTCTCCTTCATTACACATCTGAATAGTTACGATTTCTGACTGATTCGAAATGTGTATGAAATAACAATAGC